>NZ_MJWQ01000039.1:0-1253 GCF_001762325.1 Campylobacter sp. BCW_6871
ATAATTAAGAAAATTGACTAAAAAAGTCGTTTTTATATCGTTTATTTGCATTTCATCTTGATATTCTAATAAATATTCTACAAATTCTAGTAAAATACGCCTATAAAACAATAAAGTGTTCTTTAAATATATATTATCTATATAAATAAAATTTCATATAATCCGCATACAACATCAGAAATTGATAATAAATATTTATCTTGATTTATCTTATTGATGTTTTTAAGTTTTATTCCAACAATTTCATAAAACTTTAGTTTTATTGTATTTAATTTATCTTCAGTGTAAAAAATTTATATTTTGCAATTGGTCCTTCAAATAATTTTATAGATGTAAAATCTATATTTTCAAGTTCTTTGCTATACAAATAATTATTTATAACTTCTTTTAATTCAACTTACAAAACCAAAGCTAGAATATGATTTTATTTTAGCGGATGAAGCACAGGATATCAACGCTTGTGTTATCGACATTGTTCTTAACCAAAAGCAAGCTAAAAAAGTTTTTATAGGAGATACATTCCGAAGCATTTATAAATTCAGAGGCGCTGTAAATTCCTTAGAAGTATTAGCATCTATGCCAAAATCTCATATTTTATATCTAACTCAAAGCTTTAGATGCCCACAAAGCATAGCTACTATTGCCAATTCTTATTTGGGAATTTTAAATGCCCCAAGAGATTTTAAAGGAACGCTAAAACCAAGAAAGGGAAATGATGAAAATGAAGCAAAAGCTATAATATGTAGAACCAATGCTAAACTATTTGATATAGCAGTAGAAAATTTAAATAAAAAATTATTTTTTGTGGGAGGGGTGAATAGTTATAGTTTTGATGAGTTATTAGACATACAAAATCTTCTGTTTAAAAAACACAAATATATCAAAAATCAGTTTATTGCAAAATTTGCCGACTTAAAAGAACTTCTTGAATATATCAACGAAACTAAAGAGGTTGACTTAAAACAAAAAATATTTGTTCTTTTTAAATATGTACATAGCGATATTATAAAGCTTATCAAAGATATTGAAAAAAGCTGTGTTAAAAAACAAGAACAAGCTGATTTGATATTAAGTACAGGACATAAGAGCAAAGGTTTAGAGTGGAATAATGTTGAAATTATTGATGATTTTTTAAACATCAAGCAAGAACTTGAAGAAAGAGAACAAATTACCATAGCAAAAGAAGAATTAAATCTTTTGTATGTGGCAGTTACAAGAGCTAAAAATTCTTTAAACATTAACAAAGATTATTT
>NZ_MJWQ01000040.1:0-82149 GCF_001762325.1 Campylobacter sp. BCW_6871
CTAGCTGAGAGAACTCAAAAGTCTTTATCTGAAATAGAAGCTAATACTAATTTACTTGTTCAATCTATCAATGATATGGCAGAAAGTATTAAAGAACAAACTGCAGGTATTACTCAAATCAATGATAGCGTAGCACAAATTGATCAAACTACTAAAGATAATGTTGAAATTGCTAATGAATCAGCTATTATTTCTAGTACAGTAAGTGATATAGCTAATAATATCTTAGAAGATGTTAAGAAGAAGAGGTTTTAATTAGTCATTTATACCTAGTGAAAAACTAGGTATAAATTTTTTCTTCGATTTAAATTTTTCATCAAAATTTCTAAAAAGTTTCCAAATATTTTTATATTTCCATTGTTTTAAATTTTAAATGGAGTAAAAATAAATGGAAAGAATATTGTTTTTAAAAGGTTCAGCTTTAGGTTCTATGGTGGCTTTTTTTAAGTTCAAATTTAAGTGCTGCTATGCTTAAGGATAAGGATTTTCTAGGTTTTAAAGTTGTTGATGCAAGCACACAAGATAAAGTTATAGCACCACAAGGTTATGAAGCAAGGGTTTTAATT
Organism: Campylobacter sp. BCW_6871; assembly: GCF_001762325.1. NCBI lineage: Bacteria > Pseudomonadati > Campylobacterota > Epsilonproteobacteria > Campylobacterales > Campylobacteraceae > Campylobacter > Campylobacter sp. BCW_6871. The sequence goes on from NZ_MJWQ01000040.1 coordinate 567, forward strand.
TCTTGAGATGATCCACTTTTAGTAAAGCAAAACCTTATGATGAAAATAAAATCATCGATATGAATGCGGTTAAAAATGCTCATTTGGTTTTTTGGAGATAATGATGATGGTATGAATTTTTTCCACTTTCAAAAAACAGAGGAATTTTAGCCGTTAATAATGAATATATAAATCCTGAAATCATATTTAATCATCATGGTAAAAATTAAGCAAAGAAGATATTTTTTTATATGAGCAAGCTAGTGTGGGTGTGAGTATCTTAGAAATCGAAAAAAAGATGATGATTGGACTGTTTTTAGACTCTAAGTATAACCACAGAATCGATGTAAACACTAAAATGCAAGTAAGTGAGCAGCTAAAAAAGAAGTTTTAAAAAATGAAAAATTTATTCATGGAACTTTTGCAAATTATGCAAATGGACAAATACCTTAGGGAGCTTATATCACCTGTGAAGAAAATTTTGACGATTTTTTGAAGTTTAGATGAAAATTTAGAATTTTGATGAAATATTTGATTTAGCTAAAAATATCGACGAAATCAATCTTTTAATATAAAAATATGCTTTAAAAGAACTTCTTTAGGGTGTTTAAACATGTAAATATAGGAATTATCGTAAAAAAGACGGGTTTATATGGGTGAATGACGTGTTATTTTAAATTTATTAGTAAACACAAATATAAAAAAGGTGCTAATATAGCAAAATTATTAGATGAAAGCATTTTGTATATAGGACAGTTTAATGGTAAAGTGGGAGATTTTAAAAGATAGGGAAAATGGATAGCAAGCCATAAACAAAAGTGATTCTAAAGAAGTATTTGCAACACTAACAAATAATAAAAATCGCCAAGAACCTAATGTAGTAAATCCAAAAACAGGGGAAATCAGACGCTTTTTAACAGGGTTTATTGCTTGTGAATTAACAGGGATTGCTTTTAGTGAGGATTATGCTACAATGTTTTGTAGGTATACAACACCCAAGAGAAGGTTTAAAAGGTAGTACTTTTCCTTATGGAAAAACGCCAAGATCGAGTGTAATGATGATAAGAAAACACTTGATGGTGGAGTGATAGGAAGCTAATAAATTCCAAGCTTAAGGCTTGGAATTTAATTACTGCATTAGCAATTACCAGTTTTTAAATATTTTATAATAGCTTCGCTAGCACGATAGGCTAAAGCATTTAGGGTTAAGGTAGGGTTGTAGCTTGGATTATGTGGAAAATTTCCTGCACCTACGACAAAAAGATTGTTAACATCCCAATGTTGTAAATAAGGATTAACTACACTTGTGCTTTTATCTGTACCCATTATAGTTCCGCCAGCAATATGGGTAGAAGTATACCAACCATTTGAAACTACTCCATAATCTCCTAATTTTGGCGAAGTGTAAATATTTTGCGCTCCCATTTCTTGCATGATGCTTTTTAGTTTTGGAAGCATAAAATTATAAAGATTTTTATCTTGTTTGGTAAAATTATAGGTTACGCGGATAAGTGGTAGTCCATAAGCATCTATAAGTTGGATCAAGGGATAAATAATTACCTATATAAGGAATAGATGCACCCTGAGCTCCAATATAAGTAAATCGAGTATAATTATAAATAGAAGCTTTTTTAAATTCGGCTCCCCATGAAGGTATACCTGGTTTAATTGGATTTGATGCTATAGGTCTTGCTCCATTTTGGGAAATTCTAAAGCTTGCTCCATGAATAAAATCAAGTTTGGAATGATCGAAATTATCCCCATTAAAATCATCTATCCAATTGCAAAGTGCCCCAGATCCAAGATAAGAATTAAATGGATCTTTGAAAAAAACCATTAACACTAGGTGTGATTTGATAACTATAATTTTTTCCTAAAGTTCCTTTGCCTGTTTTTGGATTATAAATTTCGCCTATATTAGAAACCATTAAAAGTTTAGCATTGTTGAAAACATAAGAGCCTAGCATAACCACTTCTGCAGGCTGGATAAATTCTTCTAAAGTTAAAGTATTGATAAATTTTACCCCTGTAGCTTTACCATCTTTATGCAAAATTTCTAAAACATTAGCATGCGTTTTAATATCTAAGTTTTTAGTTGCTAAAGCTGAAGGTATAGTTGTTACTATAGGAGAAGCTTTGCACCATATTCACAACCAAAATACTCACAAAAAGCACAATATTGACATGCTCCCAAGCTTTGTTTATCAGGATTTGTATAAGTTTGAGATGAGTTTGAAGCAGGAACCATGCAAGGATGATATCCAAGTTTTTTGGTTGCTTCGTCAATTTTTTAACATAGTTGTTTTTTCTAAAGGAGGATTAGGATAAGGATTGCTTCTTTTTCCTGAGAAAGGACTTTTATCTTTTCCAGAAACTCCCATCATTTTTTCAGCTTTGTCGTAGTAAGGTTCCATTTCATCATAATTTACACCCCAATCTTGAATAGTGTATTCTTTAGAAACTTTATTTTTGCTATATTTTTCTTCTGTTAAAGATTTTATTTGAAAGTCATAAGGTAGAAAACGATAACTCATACCATTCCAATGAACTCCTGCTCCACCAACATTATTACCGACATCAAAAGCATAATTTTTTCTCATTGATTATCATTATTCCTAACACATATACTTTCTTTACTTAAATTTTGTTTCATTGCAGCATTATTTGCATATTTATGTTCATCATGCGCGCCTAAAAAATCCAAAGTATCTTGATGTTTACCTCTCTCTAAAGCGACAACTTTAATCCCTGCTTTAGCACATTCATTTGCAACAATAGAAGAACTCCAACCTAAACCTATAAAACAACATCTGTTTTTTTAAGTATTTTTGCCATTTGTATTCCTTTAATGTGACATATTAGCCAAAGAAATAGGCTCTATCACTTCAAATTTATCTCCATCTAAAACTTGAGCTGCGTAAGTCATTTGAGCGCCTGGGAATTTTTTCATGCGCCAAGCTTGCTATTTGCATTGCCGCCATAAATTGGATCAGCATAAACTCCTGCTATAGTCATGTTTCTTAATTCTGTAAAGAAATCGCTTACTTTTATCTTATCTCCAAAAGAAACTTTTGTTTTATCTTGTTCAAAAGCTCTTAAGACTTCATCTTTTTGTTTCGCATTAAGTTCTATAAAGCTTTTTTTATAACGAAGTTTTGATTCTTCATCTAAAGCATTTACTCCCATTTTAAAAAGTTCGGCTCTAATTAAAGGATATTGATAACCTTGATTTTCTTTCCTTGTATAAAAGGTCCAAAGCGATAATCTTTTGCTCCACTTCCGTAATTTCCTGCAAGTTCATTATCTATAAAAATAGCTACACCTAATTTTTTAGCACCTGGTCCTAAATTATCTTCGGGAAAAATTCTTTCTACTGCTCCACTCAGAATATCAAGTTGTGCAGAATTATTAAAAAAATTCTAGCACGATAATTTTGAGTAGAATTCAAATTGTTTTGATTGTGCGTATGAGCAAAAACCATACTTGGTGCGCTAGCACCTACTAAAGCAAACAAAGATGAGGCTTTAAGAAAATTTCTGCGACTTTGTTTTTTGTCCATGTTTATTCCTTCCTTATTTTTTTAACATAAATAAGTTATAGCTTTTAATATAAAAAATATATTAATTTAAAAAAAATAATATTTTTATATTTTTTTAAATGTATAATTATGTAACAAAATTAAGTATAATTTAAATTATATTTAATAATATTTATAAAACGTTATGAAAAAATATTTTATATTTTTAAGGAGTATTGATATAAAGATTTAGGCTAGGAATTCTAGCCTATAATAAAAAAAATCAATGCAAGCTTTCTATATAAGCCATAGCACTTAATGCAGCTACAGCTCCATCACCTGCAGCACAAATCACTTGCTTAGGTGCATCTTTTCTAAGATCTCCTGCGGCAAAAAGTCCAGCAACACTAGTTTGCATTTTAAGATCAACACTTACTTGCCCACCTTCTTCCATATTGCATAAAAACTTACCATCGTCTTGTTTTAAAATTTCATTTCTTACATTAAGACCAACAAAAGTAAAAATTCCTGGAATATTTAAATCTCTAATGCTACCATCTTTTAATTTTACTTTTACACCAGTAACACCCATTTTATCACCATATACTTCATCTACACTTGCACTAGTAATGAGTTCTATTTTTTCATTTTTCTTAACTTTTTCTACTGTAGATGGAGCTGCTCTAAATTCATCTCTGCGGTGGATAAGATAAACTTTAGAACAAATATTTGCTAGATATAAAGCTTCTTCTAAAGCCGTATCTCCGCCACCTAAAACTGCAACTTCTTTATTTTTATAAAAAAATCCATCACAAGTTGCACAAGTACTTACACCTTTTCCAAAAAATTCATCTTCGCCTTTAAAACCTGCTCTTTTTGGAGCCGAGCCTGTGCAAACTATCACAGCTTTAGTAAGTTCTGTTTTACCACCTTCTAATTTGATGGTAAAACTTCCATCACTATTTTTTAAAATTTGTTCTACTCCAACCATTTCATGTTTTAAACCAAAACGCATACATTGTTCATTCCAAGGAGTCATAAAAGAAATTCCATCCATAACTTGGGCTACACCTGGATAATTTTCTATTTCAGAACTTGAGGTAATTTGTCCACCAGGCATACCTTTTTCAAACATTACTACATTCTTAAGACCACCTCTAGTTGCATAAAGTCCAGCACTAAGTCCAGCAGGACCTCCACCTATGATTGCTACATCTAACATTTATATTTCCTTTATATTGAATTTTATTATTAATAATGATATAAAAATTATTCTTAATAGTAGTTAATAAAAATTATTATTTAGTATAAATTTGAAATTTTTAAGAAGAAGGCTAGTTATACTAGCCTTTAGTTTATAGTAAAGAGTTTAGTTTATCACTAATTGCTTGTTTAGATTGTGCACCAACGAGTTGATCTACAACTTCACCATTTTTAAAGAAAATAAGCGTAGGAATAGAGCGAACACCAAATTCAGCTGCTAAATCACCTTGTTCATCTGTATTTACTTTGCAAATTTTAGCTTTACCATCAAAGTCATTTGCAAGTTCATCAATAACTGGAGCAAGCATTCTACAAGGTCCGCACCATGGAGCCCAAAAATCAACTAAAGCTACACCTTCTTTTGCTTGAGCAAAATTATCACTTGTTAATTCAATATATTTTCCCATAATTTTTCCTTTCTTTAATTTTTGTCTAATTGTATTTTATTTTTTTAAATATCAGCTTAAAAACTTATATTTTCGCAAAATTGTATCATATCATTTTTAATGCAAATCAGATCAATCTGAAAATCCGATGAAATTCCATTTTTAAGATGATAAAATTCTATAGTTTTTAAAATTTTTTCAAGTTTTTTTCTATCCAAACGCTCGGAAGCTTCATAATCATTTTGAGTAAATTTAACCTCTATAAAATGTAAAATTTCATCTTTTTGGGCTATTATATCAATTTCCCCAAATTTAGAATGGAAATTTCTTTTTAAAATTTCAAAGCCTTGTTTTTTTAAAAATTTACAAGCCTTATCTTCACCTAAAATTCCATCTAAATAAGCTTTTACACCCATTATTCTATACGCATCATAAAAGGCTTGGTTTTTATAAAATCTTGTTTGCGTAAAATTTCAAGCAAATTTTGTATGCTTTTTTCATAAGTTAAATGCGTAGTAAAAAATAAAGTACTGTAATTTTCATCATTTTTTTTAGGTTTTTGTAAAAAACTATCGATAGAAATATTATTTTCACTCATCAATTGTGTGATTTTAGATAAAATCCCTATTTTATCTTCAACTTTCACCCTTAAATAATATTTTGTATAAATTTCATCTTTGCTTAAAAGCTCGTATTCTAAAGTATTCACAAAACCAAGCATTGGTGTTTTTACCTGATCTCTTGCTATATCCATAAGATCTGAAATCACAGCACTTGCAGTGGCCTCTCCTCCTGCTCCTGCCCCATAATACAAACTTTCACCCAATAAATCTCCATTAATACTTATAGCATTCATCACTCCATCGACTTTTGCAAGCATTTTTTCTTTATCTATCATAGTAGGATGCACTCTTAATTCTACTTTATCTTCACGCACCTTGGCTATACCTAAAAGTTTTATGGTAAATTCAAACTCATTAGCAAAATACATGTCTTCAGGCGCAATTTCGCTAATACCCTCGATCAAAATATCTTCAGGTTTAGCTTTAAGATTATAAGCGATACTTGATAAAACAAGCAGTTTATGAGCTGCATCTTGTCCTTCTATATCAAAAGTTGGATCAGCTTCTGCATAGCCTAAATTTTGAGCTATTTGTAAGGCTTGTTTAAAACTCATATTTTTTTGACTCATAGAACTTAAAATATAATTACTCGTACCATTTAAAATCCCTTTTATAGCCAAAATATTATTTGCACTTAAACCTTCTTTTAAAACCTTTATAATAGGAATTCCCCCAGCCACACTTGCTTCATAACCAAAGGCTAAATTTTTAGCCAAATTTTCAAGTTCATAACGATGATAAGCAAGCATAGCTTTATTTGCAGTAACAACGGCTTTTTTCTTTTTTAAAATTTCACTCACTATTTTAAAAGCTTCATCCACTCCACCCATTAACTCCACAAAAACATCTACATCAGCATTTAAAATTTCTTCAACGCTATGAGTAATTGGAATTAAAGCGTTTTTTTTAGGACTTCTAGCAAGAGCGATCACAGGAGTTATGCTTTGCCCACATCTCGCACGAATAAGTTTATTGTTTTCTAAAAGAAATTTAACCACTGCACTTCCAACAGTGCCATAACCAAGAATTGCTACTTTCATAACTTACTCTTTTAAATATTTTTTGATATTGCGTGCAGCTTGGCGTATGCGATTTTCATTTTCAATTAAAGCAATTCTTACATACTCATCACCTGCTTCGCCAAAACCTACCCCAGGACTTACTGCAACACTAGCACGTTGTAAAAGTTGCTTTGAAAATTCTAAACTTTTTAAATGTCTTTTGCTTTCAGGGAGTTTTGCCCAAGCAAACATACTTGCTCTTGGTTTTTGAAGTTTCCAGCCTGCATTTTCAAAAGCTTCAAGTAAAATGCGCATTCTTTTATCATAAGTTGCACGGATTTCATCCACACAAGTTTGATCTCCATCTAAAGCTATGGTAGCTGCTACTTGAATAGGTGTATACATACCATAATCAAACCAAGATTTTATTTTTTTAAGCGCGCTGACTAAGCGTTTATTTCCTGCTACAAAACCTACACGCCAGCCTGCCATATTGTAAGATTTTGAAAGAGTGTAAGTTTCTACCGCTACATCTTTTGCACCTTCAATTTCCAAAATAGAAGGAGTTTTATAGTCATCATAAGTTAAATCTGCATATGCAATATCTGAAATAATATAAAATCTTTCTTTTTTTGCCGTTGCTATCAATCTTTCATAAAAACTTTTCTCGCAAGTTACTGTTGTTGGATTATGCGGGAAATTAACAACGACATATTTTGGACGCGGGATACTTTCATTTAAAGTTTTATGTAAATTTTCAAAAAATTGATTTTCATCAAGCTCAAATTTTTCATTATAAGCTAAAGGCATTTTTGCTACATTGCCTCCTGCTATAATAAAAGCTTGAGTATGTATAGGATAAGCAGGAGTTGGTACAATAGCAACATCTCCAGGATTTATAATCGCTCTTGCAAGATTTACAAAACCCTCTTTTGAACCCATGGTAGCTACAACTTCATTTTCAGGATCTAGATTGACATTATATTTTCTTTTATACCAATTACAAATTGCTAAGCGAAGTTTATAAATCCCCATGGATGTAGAATATCCCGAGGTTTTATCTTTGTTAGCGCTTTCACAAAGTTTATCTATAATGTGTTGTGGAGTTTTACCATCGGGATTTCCCATTGAAAAGTCGATGATATCCTCTCCAGCACGTCTTGCTGCCATTTTTATCGCATTTACTTCTGCGAAAACATAATTTGGAAGTCTTTCTATGGTATTAAAACGGATTTCATCAAACATTTCTTAATCCTTTATTTTTTAAGTGTGATTTTTAAACCCCTGCGTATATTATCTAAACTATACATATCGCTTACAATAGCATATATAGCACCATTTGGAATAAGTTCTGAAAAATGATTATTTTTATTTTCGCTTTTTACTGCTTTAATTAGATTTAGATTTTTATCTAAAAAGAAGATTTTAGGAAACCAATTGTCTAAATCATTTGCATCAATAATCAAATTTGTAGCATTTTTTAAATCAAGCACATAGTCTTTAAGGGGTTTTTCTAATGATTTTGGAGTATTTAAATTAACATTTGTATTGGTTTTTAATACAGCATTGGAAAAATTTAAATCATATTCATAATCATATGCCCCAATACGCTTAATATTATCTATATAGACAGAATTTTCTTTTAAGAGATTGTAAAGCGTTCCAGGATCTAAAACATATTGGGATTCTACTTGTATGGTATAGTCAATATTTCCTTCTCTTAAAATCAAATCTGTAGGGATAAAATATATATATCCAGCATCTGTTAAAACATCGGATAAAATTTTAAAAAACATAACTTCATCAGCTTTTGCTTTAAAATTTAGTCTTAGACTTTGAGGATTTGATAGTGTTAAGGCAATTAAAGAATTGGTTTTTAATATTTGAGATATTTTTGCAATATCACAATTTCCATTATTATCTATGTAAGAATTATTTGAAAATAATAATTCTAGTTGAGAATTTTTACTAGGATTGTTTACTAAATTTTTTGCCAAATCAAGACTTGAGATTGCAAAAGATATATTAACATAAAGAGTAAGAATAATAATTTTTTTTACCATTCTTTACCTTTATTTAATTTTGCAAATTCAGCAGCTGAAATACTTGTAATTTTTCCATCTTTAATCAAGAAACGTTTTGAAATTCCTGCAGGAAATTTTTGTTCTTTATTTTCTTGATCAAACATTGTTAAAGCTGCAGCTCCTGTTAAAATTAACTGATCTTTATCTAAAGAAATATTAAAATCTTTTTCTTTAACAAAGCTTGTTTTTTTAAGGCTTTTTAAATCTATCAAACCTATCCAAATCTTGGTAGAGGTTTTAAAATGTGCTTCTTTTAAAGAATCAGTTTTTGGTGTATTTATGTCTTCTTGGATTTGGGTATTTTTTTCTTCATCGAGTAAGGTTGTGTTATTTTCACTGATATTATTTTCTATGCTTATGTTTTTATCATTTTCTTGTAACGAGATGTTTTGGCTTGGTAAAACGCTCTCTGTTTGATTTGTTTCTTGTGCTTTATTGTTGTCTATAACAACAACATTATTTCCACCTAAAGATTTTAAATTTTCTTGTGCTTGTCCTATGATATCTATAACTGTTGTGCTAGTATTATTTTGTTCATCTTTGAAAAAAGTTTTAAGTGTATCAAAATAATAAATTCCACTTCCTATAATCACTAAAACAATAAGAACAATCAAAAAAGGCCAAGCATTAGAGGATTTTTGACTATAAGCATCTAGTTTTGGGGTTATCATTTTTGATTTTGTTTGTGGAGTAGGATTGTTTTCGTTAAGATAAGCTTCATACTCTTCATTAAAATCACTAAAGTCGAGTTCGTATTCTCTGCTTAAAATTTTAACAAAACCTTTAACATTAAAACGACTTAAAACAACAAAATTCTTTTCTGCTAAAGCTTCAAGAAAATCAAGTTCAATTTGCGTTTTTGCTGCAACTTCTTTTAAATTTAATTCTTGTATTTTTTTCCAATTAAGCATTTAACATCCTATCACAAAGTATTGCAAAAGCAGCGCTGACATTAAGACTATCAAAATTATTTTTCATCGCAATGCCCACACATTCATCGCATTTTTTTACAATTTTAGAGCTTAAACCAAAACCCTCACTACCCAAAACTAAAACTTTTTTACCATTGCTTATTTTTACACTGTGAATTTCTTTTCCCGAGCCATCGCTCGCATAAAAATAAAAACCCACTTGTTTTAGTTCATTTATTACACTTAAAGCATCGTTGCTTATCACAATAGGTAAATCAAGAGCCGCTCCGCTGCTTGTGCGAATTACTCCTTCCATGGCTAATTTTTCACCAATAAAAATTAAAGCCCCAACCCCTAAAGCATAAGCTGTACGCGTGATAGCCCCTATATTTCCTACATCGCTAATTCCATAAAGCATAACAATAAAATCATTTTTTTTGATCTCATTTAAATTCGCAAAAGAACTTTCTTTAATATCTAGCAAAAAACCTTGATGATTTCCACCTTTAGCATAAGCTTGAGCAGTTTTAAAATCAAGTTTTTTGATTTTAAAACCTGATTTTGCGATTTTGGAAAAAGTAGTTTTATCACATTCTTTTGCTAAATAAAGCTCATTGATATAGTCTTTATGATATTCTAAAATATAAAAAAATATTTGCTTCCCATAAACTATCATATTAAAATTTTACCTAATCTTGACTTAAAAGCAGTTTTTGATAAATTTCTTTTGCATTTTTTCCATTGATCTTTGATAATAATTTTGCTTTTGCTTTTAAAGACAGCTCTAAATCCATAATATCTTTTTCACAAAGAGTATTTTGCAAAAAATTTTGCTCTTTTGATTGCAGTACTACAACCCATTCACCGTTTAAATTAGACTTTTTTAAAATTTCAAAAAGCTCTTTAGCATTGCCTTTAAATTTATTTTCAAATTTTTTACTGATTTCTTTAATCAAAAAAATTTCTCTTTGGCTGTCTAGAATCATAATTTGTTCTATCAAAGATAAAATACGCTTGGGGGATTCGTAAATAATACTTGGATAAGGAAAGTTTAAAATTTTTTCTATATCTTTTTGTCTTTCTTTGCCTTTATTGGCTAAAAAACCGATAAAGATAAATTCTTTTTGACAAAATGCCGAGCTTACAAGAGCAACTAAGGCTGCATTTGCACCTGGTAAAATTTCATAGGCGATATTATTTTCTTGTGCAAATTCTACCAAAGCCTTGCCAGGGTCACTAATCCCTGGCATTCCTGCATCGCTTAAATAAGCTACATTTTTTTCAAATATTTTTAAATCAATACTTGCTAAAACCTCTTTTTCATTATGGGAGTGTAAGGCTATAAATTTAGAAATATGAATATCAGTGTGAAATTTCGCATTTAATAACGAAATTAAAGACTTACTTATTCTCGTATCTTCGCAAAACACAAGATTGCAAGTCTTTAAAAGTTCTAAGGCTCTAAAAGAAATATCGCTTAAATTTCCTATGGGAGTAGGAATAAAATAAAGCATAATTATTGCATTGCGTATTTTTTCTTAAATTTCTCTACACGACCTGCAGCATCTACAATTTTTTCACTACCTGTAAAAAAAGGATGGCAATTTGAACAAATATCTACTTTTAATTCTGCTTTGTTTGACTTTGTTGTAAAAGTATTTCCACAAGCACAACTTACTTTGCATTCTACGTATTCTGGGTGAATTTCTTTTTTCATTAGTTTTCCTTAAAAATTAAAACAATAAGCCGTGATTATAAATTATTTAACATAAAAAAGAGATTAATTTAAGAAAAGTTAAAGCAAAATTTTTGAAGCTATAGCTATAATAGCTGTTTGACTTTTTAGAATATTAGAGCTTTTAAGAGAGATTTTCCGGTTAAACAATAATCTCTCATCATTGTTAAATCCACCTTCAGGACCTATAAAATATAATTCTTTTTCATCGAAATGACTTTGTTGTTCTCCTTGAAAATCAACCATAATTGCATTTGGAAATTTTTGAACAAATTCTTGAGTGCTTTGATGGATAATTAAATCCATTTTAGTATTTCTACCGCATTGTTCACAAGAAGAAATAATGATTTTTTCAAATCTTTCTAAATCGATTTTAAAATTTCTTTGTGAAAAATTTGTAAAAACCAAATGTAACTTTTTTACTCCAAGTTCATTTAAGAAAGGTAGAGTTTTTTCTAAAATTTTAATATCTATAATGGCTAAGGCTAAGTTTAATTCACTTTGTTTTATATTTTGTGATTTTTTGTTTAAAAATTTTAAAGTGCAAGAATTTCTTGTTAAATTTGTGATTGTATAGTTGTAAAGAAAATTATCTTGTAAATTTCTAAGATTTAGCTCCGAATTTTCCTTTACTCTTCTTACTTTTAAATGGTTAAAGTTTTCACCTTGAAGTTGTATAAACTCTTCTCCAGCTTGCTTGTTATACAAAAATTGCATTTTATAGATATCTTTCTATTAAAAAAGGCAAAAACAATAAAAAAATTTCAAAAGGTAAAATCAAACAACTAATCCATCTAAAAGTGGCATATTTTCTAAATCTTCTTGCTTTTTTAAAACAAACAAAGTGAAAAATTGCTAAGGCAAAAATTAAGATCCAAGAAAAAATCATTACCCAGATATTGACATTCATTTGAAATTGTTTCATTGCTGATAACAAACAACCTGTAAAAATAATCAAAGCTAAAAATAAATAATAAATTGGTAAAAATAATCGTATTCTGCGAATAAAAATGAATTCGGTTTTAAAATTTCCTTGTGTTAGTATAAGATAAAAAAGCATTAAAAAACCGCTCGCATAAAGACTATAAAGATGTAAAGCTAAAAAGAATTCGTAACTTTGATCCATTATTTTCCTTTGTTTATAAAATCAGCTAAATTTTGAATTTGTTCATCGCTTAAAAAACTATGGTTTTTATCTTTTATCGTTTTTATTTTTTGTATAAAAATTTTATTGCCCAAGGTTTTAATGGCTGTGCTGTTTTTGGGTTTTAATTCCCCTTTTTCTCCATGACAAGTGGCGCATTTTTGTTTATATAAAGAGTTGATAATAGTAGGATTGGCTTCATGTTCATCATCTGAACTTTGTGCTTCATCATCTACAGGTAAAGGCAGGTTGGAGTCACTTAATTCTGTTTTTTCATCGTTTTGTTCTATTTGAACTACTTCTTGATCTGTATTTTGAGTCTTGGAAATATTTTTTTCATCATTAGAACAGGCAGATAAAACTAATAAAAAAAAACTTAAGGCAATTAAAATTTTAGCTTTTTGCATTAAATCTCCTTTGGATTTATAAAAATTTCTTCATTTTTTAATTTGTTATAAAAATCTATATCATTCCATTCTGCTTTAATGCCATTGGAAAATTCTATGTCTTGAAGTGAAATTTTTGGCATTAGCTCACTATAGGCATCTTCTCTAAAACCTTGTGCATAGCCTGTTCTTGTTTCATGAACAATGATGCTTTGTAAAGTCACTCCTTGTTCTCCATTTACCATTTTTGTTTGTTTTAATAAAGCATCTATAAGTATGAAAAATACACGACAAAAATTTTCAGCACTTACATTAACAGGCAGGCAAATCCAACGACTTGAATATTTTTTCATTTCTTCTAAATATTTTGCGTCATCATATTTAAAAAGAGTGATAGCATGATCAAAACTATCAATAATTTGGCGTATATAGGTTTTTAAAAGTCCAAAATCATAGACCATTCCAGCATTATCTAAATATTTGCTTTCAAGTAAAACTTCAACTTTGTAAGAATGTCCATGAATGCTACTTTTGCAACGTTTAGAAGAACAAAATCTAACAATGTGTGCGTTTTCAAATTCAAATAATTTTCTTATAATCATACACCCTCTTTATTGTTCCAAAGACGAATATGAATTCTATCAGAGTAATTATAACCATTCTTAATACAAAATTCAGCAATTTTTTGAGCATTTTTTTTAAGATTTTGCTCATTTTCACCCATAGGCATACAAAAAATTTGATTTGGAGCTTCTTTTAGAATTTCATTGATTTCTAAAAATGAATTATCAAGGGTATTGGCATCTAAAACAAATTTATAAAAACTATCTTTTGCGTAATTTTTAAATGCTTTTAAAGCTTTAAAATTTAATCGTTTATCTTTTTTTATCCCGCTATTTTGGAGTTTAACGCTTAAAGCAAAAACACATTCTTTGTAAAAAGGATATCTATCAAAATCAATTTCTATGCTTCCATTGCTTTCAAAGTGTATTTCGAATTTATTTTTTAATAACATTTGGATAAATTCTATAAATTCAGGATTTTCATAATGGATTAATGGCTCTCCACCTGTGATAACAACTATAGGATTAAAGCCTTGTTTTAATTTTATCACTCTTTTTAAAAGTTCATTAGCATTTAAAGTTTCATAACTTTCTTTAAAATCTTTTGTGAAAACAGCTCTTATCGTGTCACATCCGATGAGAGTTTTATTGTTTTTTGATATTTTTACATTAAAACCTAAACAGTTGAAATTACAGCCAGCAAAACGCATAAAAATAGCTAATTTTCCATTATATTTACCTTCTCCTTGAATACTTAAGAAACTTTCAACAAGTTGCAAAATTAACCTCCAGTTTGATAAAAAGCACGAGATGAGGTTTTATTATCAACAACACTCCATTTATTTTTTTCTGGTTTATTTCTTAATACTTCTTGTAATATTTCTACAGCGGCTTTAATATCACCTTTTCGAACCGCTTCTTTTATACTTAATGCTTCATCAAAATAAAGGCAAGGTATTAACAAGCCTTCAGCACTTAAGCGTATACGATTGCAAGAATCGCAAAATTCATGGCTATGAGGATCTATAATTCCGAATTCATAATCATCTGCCTTGTAAATACTCACAGGTGCTTTTTCATCTTTTTTTATAAGTTGAATTTGATATTTTTGACTCAAAATTTGTATAATTTCATCTCTTTTTAATCCTTGTAATTTACCATAAGCATGAGTATTTTCCATAAATTCTATAAAGCGAATTTGAGCTTTTTTTGATTTTGCAAATTCCAAAAGAGATATCAGTTCATCATCGTTTAAATTTTTAAGAGCTACAGTATTAAGTTTTACTTTCAAATCTAGATTTAAAGCTTCATCAATTCCAGATAAAACACTATCTAATACATCTTTTTGCGCAAGAGTTTTTGCTTTTTTGTGATCTAGGGTATCAAGTGAAATATTAAGTCGTTTAAGTCCAGCATTTTTTAAGTCTTTAGCAAAGTCTTTTAGTAAAAATCCATTTGTAGTTATAGCAAGGTCAATATCGCTTTTATAATCGCTAATCATTTTTATAAAAATACTTAAATCTTTTCTTAATAAAGGTTCCCCACCTGTTATACGGATTTTTTCAATTCCTTCGTCTATAGCTGCTTTGATAAATAAAAAAAGTTCTTCGAAGCTTAATAAATTTTCTTTTGGCTGATAATCGAAAGGAATTTTTGGCATACAATAAAGGCAGCGAAAGTTACATCTTTGTGTAACTGAAATTCTAAGATAATTTATTTTTCTACCGAATTGATCTATAAGCATTTATTTTCCATTCTATTTTATTAATTTCTTAAATTTTAAGACAAGTTCTACATTTCCAGTGCCAATGCGTAAATCTTTAGCGATTTGTTCTATGCTTTTTCCTTCTTTGAAAAGATTTTCTATTTTTTGTTCTTCTGTATCGTAATTTGGTGTAAGTTTAGCCATGCTTTGTGCTTTTTGTTCCAAATTTAAAAGACGATTTTGTTGTTCATTTTGAAAATCTTCTATGATATGTTCCATAGTTTTTAGTGTTCTTAAAACAGGAGTGATTTTTGAACTGATTTGTTTATCAAGTTCAATCATAATTTCTTCTTTTAAAAGAGAGATTTTATAGTCTTCATCCTCTTCGCTATCATCTTTAACCCCTAATTCTTTACGAAAATAATGAAGTTCTTTGGTAATATCTTCTATCACATTTTGAAGTTTTGCTATTTTTGCATTATTTTCTCTTTCTTTGATATTCATATAGGCTAGCATTGCAATTAAAAGCACAATTATAAAAACTAAATAAAGTACATCATCACTCATTCTTGGCCTTTCTTATTTCTTATCATATTTCTTTGAATTTCAACAACAAAAGCATCAAAAGCCATTTTGTCTTCGGGCTTAATTTTGATAATTTTTGCCAATGTTTGACTTTGAGCTTTGATAAAAATAGCTATTTTTTGATTATTTAAATCAAATCTTAAATAATATTCTTTATCTTCTTCTAAAATAGTATCCAAAAAATTTAGATATTCAAAATTCAAAGATTCTACTACCCCTTTTTGCTTAAGCGGTATAAGTTCTTTATTTTTATCTAAAGAATTTTCAAGCCTTAAAATATCTTCTTTTAGACTTAAAAGAAGATCAAAAATAATTTTTTCACCTTCGTCAAAATCAATGCGTAAAGCAAGTTTTTTCCATTTTAAAATTTGAGAAATTGCTCCAAGTTTTAGGTATTCTCCAAGAAAACGGTTATTTTCTATTTTACAACATTCTAAATGAGCTTCAAATCCTGCTTTAAAAAGTGTTAATTCCATAATAAATCAATCCAAATAAAAATAAAAAAGATAATACTTAAATAACCATTGAGAGTAAAAAATGCTCTATCAATATGAGCAAAATTCTTGTGAACAATTTTATGTTCCAAGGCTAAAATAATACCGCTTATAATTACCCCAGTAAGTGCTATTTTTCCAAGTGCTACACCCCAAACTTCCCACACAAAAAGAAGCCAAAATAATACCGCTAAAATATGGCAAAAAGCTGATATAAATAAAGTAGCCTTTGAGCCAAATTTAGTAGGGATAGAGTGAAGTCCTATTTTTTTATCATACTCCATATCTTGTAAAGAATAAAGCAGATCAAACCCAGCTGTCCAAAAAGTTACACCTAAACATAAAATAACGCTATAAATGTGAATTTCACCCATAATTATAACGCTTCCTGCAATAGGCGCAAGTCCTAAACAAAATCCTAAAACTAAATGCGCTAAAGAACTAAAGCGTTTAAAAGCTGAATAAATAGCCAATACAAAAAGCACAGGAAAAGACAAATAAAAAGCCAAGGTATTAATAAAATAAGAACATAATATAAAAATAAGTGCATTAATAATAATAAAAATCCATACGCTTTTTCTACCTATTTTTCCACTGACATTAGGACGATTTGCACAACGAGGATTATCCTTATCTATATCTTCATCCATTAAACGATTTGTAGCCATGGCAAAATTTCTTGCACTTACCGCACAAATAATGCCTAAAATCAATGCCTTAAAACCAAACCAAGCAGTGTCATTTGCAAGTTTTGATGCTACAATCATAGAGGAAAATAAAAAAGGCAAAGCAAAAATAGAATGCTTAAATACTACAAGTTCTAAAATATCTTTAAATTTTATCCAGAATGTGTTCATTTTTCTACTTTAAAATATTTTTTGCTATGATTTTACTAAAATTTTTATAAATTTTAGGATAAATATTAAAATGTTTTTTGAAATAGCATTAATAGGAACAACCGCGAGTGGAAAAACATACATAGCTAATACTTTAGCAAGAGAATTTGATGCTGTTGTTTTAAGTCTTGATAGTCTTTGTGTTTATAAAGAAATTAATATAGCAAGTGCCAAGCCTTCACAAGATGATCTTGCGAGTATAAAATACTTTGGGGTAAATTTATTGAGTGTGAATGAACATTTTAATGTTGAGCTATTCATAAGAGAATATCAAAAAGCAAAAGAATTTGCTTTAGCTAGAAATTTACCTCTAATTATAGTAGGTGGAACTGGATTTTATTTAAAAACTATGATAGATGGTTTGAGTGAAAAAACCTTAGAGTCAAAGAGTTCTTTAAATAATGATGAAATTTATGCTCTTTTATTAAATATTGATCCAAACTATAAAATAGAAAAAAATGATACTTATAGATTAAAAAAATGGCTGGGTATTTATGAGCAAACAAGAGAAATTCCTAGTGAATTTTTAAAAAGAACACAAAAAACTGGGGTGCTTAAAGATATAGAAATTTATGAGCTTGAGTGGGATAAAGAAATTTTAAAAAAACGTATTCAAACTAGAACAAAAGAAATGCTTGATAATGGACTTTTAGATGAAGCAAAAATTCTTTTTTCTAAATTTGATCATAAGCTTAAAGCATTAAATTCTATAGGTTTGAAAGAGTGTAAAGAATATTTAGATGGAGAAATTTCCTTTAAAGAGCTTGAAAATTTAATCTCGATACATACTACGCAACTTGCCAAAAGACAAAGAACTTTTAATAAAAAATTTCAAAGTAAAGCCTTGGAATTTGATAAAGCTTTAGCTACTTTAAGAATGAAATTTTCAATCGAAAAATAAATGTTCTACTAGAATTTTTACTCCTAATATAATTAAAACCAATCCGCCTAAAAGTTCAGCTTTATTTTTAAGATAAATTCCAAATTTATTTCCTATTTTTAGAGCAATGATACATAAAATGAAGGTAATAATACCTATTAAAAATATGGCTAATAATAAATTTACATTTAAAAATGCAAAACTCACACCAACTGCTAGTGCATCGATACTCGTAGCAATTGCTAAAGCTAGCATGGTTTTAAAGCCAAATTGGTTGGCATTACTATCGCAATTTTCATTTTCCAATGACTCTTTGATCATTTTTAATCCTATTAAAGAAAGTAAAATAAAAGCTATCCAATGATCAATACTCGCAATAAAAGATGCAAAAGTTATACCTATAAAATAACCAATAGTTGGCATCAAGGCTTGAAATCCACCAAAATAAATTCCAACAATAAGATAATGTTTTAAATGTAGTTTTTTAACACTAAAACCTTTGCATAGTGATACAGCAAAAGCATCCATTCCTAAAGCACAGGATAAAAAAATAAGACTATAAAAATCCATAATAAATCCTAAAATTTTATAAAAAATTGAAGATGAAATTATAATCAAACAAAGATAAAAATCACATAATTTTGATATATTTAATTAAATTTTAAGAAATAAATATATATAATTCAATTTCATTTTTATTTTTTACTCCTTAAAAGTGGCCCATTCGTCTAGCGGTTAGGACATCGCCCTTTCACGGCGGTAACACGAGTTCGAGTCTCGTATGGGTCACCACTTTTTAATTTTTCTTTTAAAATAACTATTTTTTCATTTTTCTATTAAAATTTAATAAATATTAATAATTTATTTTGTAGAATACGGATAGCTTTTGATATAAGTCTATTATAGACTTATATCAAGGCTGGGCATTATTGAGCTGGTGTTTGCTCTTTTGTTTTTTTGTGAGTTTTAGCTTCATGTTTTTTATCAGCTTTAGCTTTTGAATGATGAGCTTTTGTATGTGTTTGATTCACATCGCTTGGAGTATTAGCTGCAAAAACATTAGCTGCGAGAGCACCTAGTAATGCTGAGATTAGTACAACTTTTTTCATATTTTCCTCCTTATGAATAATTTTTAGTTGCAAATTAATTGTAATTATTAAAAACCAACAAATAGATATTTTTTGTAAAAATATTTCAAAAAAATATAATTTTTTATATACATTTAAATTATTATTAAAATATATTATAAATATATCTTATTTTATTTAGATTAAATAAATAGAAATTTTACCCACTAAGCTTTTAAGATATTTTTACTCTTTTTAATATTATTATGGTAATATTTTCAATATCAAACTAAAAATAAAGGAGAAATTATGTTTGAATTAAGAAAATTACCTTATGATACCAATGCTTTTGGTGATTTTTTGAGTGCTGAAACTTTTAGCTATCATCATGGAAAACATCACAATACTTATGTTACAAATCTAAATAATCTTATCAAAGATACTGAATTTGCAGGTAAAGATCTTGTAAGTATTATCAAAACTTCAAATGGGGGCGTATTTAATAACGCAGCTCAAGTTTATAATCATGATTTTTATTTTGATTGCATTAAGCCAAGTACAGGCTGTGGTTGTGGCGGTTCATGTCAAAGTATAGATGCTAATTTACAAGCGGCGCTAGAAAAAGAATTTGGATCTTTAGAAAATTTCAAAGCTGAATTCATCAAAGGTGCTACAGGAGTTTTTGGTTCAGGATGGTTTTGGTTAGTTTATAATACTAAAAATCAAAAGCTAGAATTTGTAGGCACTTCAAACGCAGCTACACCGATTACTGAAGATAAAGTTCCTTTACTTGTTGTAGATGTTTGGGAACATGCTTATTATGTAGATCATCGTAATGCACGCCCTGCTTATTTAGAGAAATTCTATGCTCATATCAATTGGGAATTTGTTGCAAAAGCTTATGAATGGGCTTTAAAAGAAGGTATGGGATCAGTTAGTTTTTATGCAAATGAACTTCACCCTGTAAAATAATTTTAATCCTTTTTGTGTTAGAATGAATTTTGGCTTAATGTCAAAATTCTATACGAAAAGGAGCAAAAAATGGATAATTCTTTATCTGCATATACTCAAAAATATGACAAAGAAGGTTATGGACTTCAATATCCTGATGGTCATGTTATAAGATTTTACGAGAGAATCTTAAAATACAAACTAAGCAAAACAAGTGGAAAATTACTTGATTTTGGTTGCGGAAATGGAGTGCATTCTAAGTATTTTAAAAATATAACTGGGGGGGGGTATAGAGCCTTATGGCATTGATATAGTTCCTAGTTTAAAAAAAGTTTGGGAAAAAGATCCTTGCTTAGATTCTAAAAATTTTCACATCATATCTCCTAATTCTAGCTTTAAAAAACTCTTCAATACAAAAATGGATTTTATATTTGCAAATCAAAGCTTATATTATCTTACAAAACAAGCTTTTAAAGAAGCTGTGCAAGAATTTTATGAACTATGCAATGAAGGAGCTATTATATTTGCAACTATGATGAGTGATAAAGGCTATAGTATGTATGAAAGAGGAGAACTTATGGATAATGGCTTACGTGAAGTAAAAGGATGTCCAAGTGGTAGATTGAGCGGTTCTTCATATATACGCTTTACTAAAGACATAGAAGAATTAAAAGAAGATTTTAAACCTTTTAAACCTTTATTTTGGGGAGATTATGAATTAATTAATCTATATAATTTTGAAGGCAGTGTGGAGCACTTTATTTATATAGGACAAAAGTAAGTGCTCTAGCACTTACTCTCCTAAGCTTGGAGTCATTTCGATAATCTTCCAAGGAAGTCCTTGAGAATTCAGCTCTTCCATAAAAGGCTTAGCGTCAAATTCTTCCATATTAAACACGCCTTTTCCTTGCCAAATTCCTTTAGCGATTAATTTCGTACCTATCATAGCAGGAACACCTGTAGTATAGCTCACAGCTTGTGCACCAGTTTCTTTATAACATTCTTCATGATTGCAAACATTATAAATATAAACTTGCTTGTCTTTTCCATCTTTTTTACCACGAATCACACAACCTATATTGGTATAACCTTTGGTGCGTGGTCCCAAACTTGCAGGATCAGGAAGTAAGGTTTTTAAAAATTCTATAGGAATGATTTCTTTTCCTTGGTGCATCACAGGTTTAATCCCTAGCATTCCAACATTTTCAAGGCATTTCATATGAGTTAAATAACTTTGTCCAAAAGTCATAAAAAAGCGTATTCTTTTTAAACCTTTGATATTTTTTACCAAGCTTTCAAGTTCTTCATGATAAAGCAAATAGCTATCTTTCACACCTACTTCTGGATAATCCCACTCCATTTTTATTTCCATAGGCTCTGTTTCTATCCACTTGCCATTTTCCCAATAACGCCCTTTAGCAGAAACCTCACGTAGATTGATTTCAGGGTTGAAATTGGTCGCAAAAGCATAGCCATGATCACCTGCATTGCAATCTAAAATATCTATATAAGAAATTTCATCAAATAAATTTTGCTGTGCATAGGCACAAAAAACATTAGTTACACCAGGATCAAATCCACTTCCTAAAAGTCCTAAAATTCCTGCTTGTTTAAACTCATCATTTCTCGCCCATTGCTCTTTGTATTCAAATTTAGCTAAATCAGGATGTTCATAATTTGCCGTATCTACATAATCAATCCCTGCTTTTATACAAGCATCCATTAAACTCAAATCTTGATAAGGCAAAGCAACATTGAGTAAAATTTGCGCTCCTGTTTTCTTGATAAGTTCTACAACCGCATTGCTATCATCAGCATCAATTTGCGCCGTTTCAATTTGAACCCCTAAACGCTCTTTGATAAAAGCAGCGATCTCATCACATTTGCTTTTTGTTCTACTAGCTAAAGTGATTTTGCTAAAAGTATCAGAATTCATTGCGCATTTTACAGTAGCCACACGACTTACCCCACCTGCGCCTATGATTAAAAGATTTTTCATGAAATTTGTCCTTAAAAGATTTTTAGGAATTTTAACTAAAAATTGATAATATCAAAATTTATTTTTTCTTCTAAGTTATAATTTGAACTTAATAACATAAAAAATTCTATATTTTTATATCTTAACTTAAGTCTATAAAAAGCCCCTAAAAATTCTTTTTGTAAAATTTTAGCCTCAAAGCGATTTCCTATTTTAAGCTCTGCATAACCAAAAATATAATTTTTTGAAGCTATCCAAGCAAAAAATTCATCTTCTAAATCAAGTTTTTCTTCTATGATATTTAAATCAGGTAAAATTTGCGCACTTTTAAAATCAGGCTTAAAATAAAGCTCTTTAGGATTTGCATGAGCTAAGATTTTTCCTTTTTCTAAAAAAGCGATTTGATCAGACATGCAATAAGCATCTTCAATATCATGAGTTACCATAATAGCCGTAATGCCTTGATTTTCTATCATTTTTTTCAATTCTCTTCTTAAATCCTGTTTTAAATTTTGATCCAAATTAGAAAAAGGTTCATCTAAAAGCAAAAGCTTACATCCTCTTGCTATAGCTCTAGCAAAAGCCACTCTTTGCGCTTGCCCTCCTGAAATTTCATCGATTTTTTTATATCTTAAATCTTCAATTTCAAAAGTTTTAAGCAAATGATTTAAAATTTGATTTTTATCTTTTTTATCGTAAAGTGCAAAAAGTATGTTTTTCTCAACATTTAAATGAGGAAATAAAGCATAATTTTGAAACATCAAAGCCACTTCACCTTTGCAAGAAAACAAATCATAAGAACTAGCTTGTTCAAGCTTAGCAATAATCCTTAAAAGCGTGCTTTTTCCGCTTCCACTACCTCCTAAAATGCTTAAAAATTCTCCTTCTTTGACATGAAGATTGATATTTTCTAAAGCTTGTATTTTTCCAAAATTTTTAGATAAATTTTTAATTTCTAACATCATCTTTCCTTGTGATTTTATCCATCCAAACAACAACCATTAAAGAAAGAAAAACGATAAACAAGGAAGGCAAAGCTGCATCATAAATTCTTTCATCACTTGCAAACCAGAAAGCTTTAACACTTAAAGTTTCAAAGCCAAAAGGTGCTAAAATTCTACTTAAAGGAAGTTCTTTAATCGTATCAATAAAAACAATAATAAAAGCTAAAAATAAAAAATGTTTCATTAAAGGTGTGTGAATTTTAAAAAATAAAATAAAATAACTCGCTCTTAAATTTAAACTTGCCTCATCAATATTTAGATGAATTTTATTATATCCTCCTTCTAAAGAATAAATTGCACTCGCTAAAAAACGAATTATATAAGTAAAAACAAGAACAAATAAAGAATTTCCCAATAAACTCATGTGAAAAATTTTATCCAAAAATACAAAAAGCACTATAATGCTAATCCCTAAAGCAGCAGCAGGTATAGAATAACCCAAAGAACTTATTTTTAAAATAAATAAATTAAAAAAATGATTTTTAACTATCCTAGAACTAAACATCAAAAAATAAGCTAAAAAAGTGGTAATTAAAGCAGTGATTAAAGCTAAGATTATAGTTTGAAAACTGATAATATAAAATTGTGATTCAAAAAGCTTATGATCTTTTAGCCCCCAATAAACTAGCCAAATAAAAGGTAAAATAAAACCTACCAAAGCAATCATAAAACAATAAATACAGGATAGAATTTGTTTAATAGGATTTAATTTCCTTTTTTTGATAAAAAGAGTTAAATTTTGATTAAAACTATAATGATGTTTATTTTTATAATAATAATCCACATACATAATCAAAAATACAAAAAGCATTAAAATACCCGATAAAACACTAGAAGAATAAGAATCATTCAAATCATACCAGAGTTTAAAAATTCCAGCCGAAAAAGTATCCACTCCCAAATAAGCACTTGCACCATAATCACTTAAAGTTTCCATTAAAACCAATAAAGCTCCAGAAAAAATGGCAGGTCTTGCGCTCAAAAGTGCCACGCGTGTAAAAATTCTAAATTCAGAATATTTCATAATTTTAGCTACTTCATAAGCCTCTTTAGCTTCACTCTTAAAAGCTGTTTTAGCAAATAAATAAATATAAGGATATAAAGAAATAGCCAAAACAAAAATAACACCATAATGATTGAAAAAATCTATCCTAAAGCCAAAATTTTCATGAAAAAATCCTTGAAAATCCATAATTCCCACATAAACAAAGGCTAAAATATAAGCAGGTATGGCCAAGGGTAAAATGAGTAATTTTTCTAAAATTTTACAGAAATAAAAATCATAATTTGCGATCAAATAAGCAGAACTCACACCCAAAATCAAGCTTAAACACAATACTCCCACGCTAATTATAAAAGTATCTTTGATGAATTTTAAAAATAAATAATCAAAAAAATGACTCAAATTTTCTTTAATAGATGAAAATTGGGTTAAAACATTTGTGTTAAAATTTTGAAATAAAATATAAAAAAGTTCAGCAAAAATACCAAAAATAGGCAAAGCAAGAAAAAGGGCAAGTAAAATTGCCCCGAGTTTATAGTATTTTAAGGTTTTATACATTATCTAAAACCGACTTCATCGTAAATTTTAACAGCTTCTTTAATATTTTCTGCTATCTTACTCACAGGAATTTGATCTTCTTTAAAAGTTCCAAAATCCTTTACCGTTTGGCTTAATTCTACATCATTTCTTATAGGAAATTCATAATTACTATCAGTAAGAATTTTTTGAATTTCAGGACTTAACATAAATTCCATAAATTTTTTAGCCGCATCTTGATTTTTACTTGATTTTGTCATAGCAATACCGCTAATGTTAATATGCGTTCCTCTATTGTCTTGATTAGGAAAAATAATACCCAAAGAATTCCCCACTTCTACATCTTTTGGATTTTTAGAATTCTTTAAAAGCCCTATATAATAAGTATTCATAACTGCAAATTTAGCTTCGCCTGCAAATACTTGTCTGGCTTGATCTCTATCCCCACCCTTTGGGTTTGTCGCAAGATTCTCAAGTACACCTTTAGCCCATGCTTTAGCCTCTTTACTTCCATCATTAGCTATAATAGATGCTAAAAGAGTTTTGCTATAAGGAGCTGTAGCACTTCTCATGACAATTTCTCCTTTAAATTCAGCTTTTGCTAAATCTTCATAATTTTTCATTTTGCTAATGTCGATATTTGCGTTTTTATTGTAAGCAATAATTCTTGCTCTTTTTGTAATCGCAAACCATTCTTTATCCTTATCTCTTAAATGAGCAGGTATAAATTCTTCTAAATATTTTGATGAAACAGGGGATAAAAGTCCTAAATTTTTAGCTTCTGTAAGATTTGAAATATCAGCTGTGATGAAAATATCAGCAGGAGAGTTATTTCCTTCAAGAGAAAGCCTTTTAATAAGTTCTGAAGCTTTAGCTTGAGTATGATTGACCTTAATGCCTGTTTTTTCTTCGAATTTTTTTATGATTTCAAAATCAGCATCATAATGTCTTGCTGAGTAAATATTAAGCTCGCTAGCACCTAAAAATGAAAAAGCCGTTAAAAACATAAAGAAGATTTTTTTCATATTTTATCCTTTATTGAGAATTATACTTGGTTTTATTAAGATCTTTAAAATCAGTATGAGAATGTTCAGAGCAAGCAAAAGCAAAGCCAACGCATAGTAAAAATAAAATTATTTTTTTCATAGACATTAATTCCTTTTTTAGATATTTTGATAAGAAATATTAATATTAAAAAGTAAATATGACGTAATATTTATATTTTTATATTTCTTTAAAGAATAAAGAGGTTTATTTTTGACACATATATTGATAAATTTATGATTTTTAATAAACTCTTGATTAAATAAAGTTGATTAAAATTTTTCTTTTAAAAGGTGGTAGCATGTTTTCTTCATTTTTTAAAAGTAAAAAATGGGCTTTATGGGCTTATTTAGGACTTTTTTTACTCTTATTTTTTCTTTTTATTCAAACAAGTCTTAATGTTGCTATAAATTCATGGTATAGTGATTTTTACAATGTTTTACAAAAGCCAAAAATAGAACTTTTGGATTCTAATTCTACGCAAAAAATAGAAACTAATTTCGAAAATAATGCCACTTTAATCCAAGAGGCTAATCAAAGAGCTGAGCAAAATTTCCAAAAAGCTAATTTTATCAATAAAGGCGCATTGTATTATTATCAAAATTTATTAGAATATTTTTTCAACTCTAGGGCTATGATTGAAAAGCCAAATTATTCAGCAAATGATTTTTATGCTTTGATTTTAGTTTTTTTGGCTATTGCTATTCCTTATGTTTTAATCGCTACGATTAATATCTATTTTGCTAGCGTCTATGCTTTTAAGTGGCGTGAGGCTATGACTTTTTCTTATTTAAAATTTTGGAAAAATAAAGATGACAATATAGAAGGAAGTTCGCAAAGAATCCAAGAAGATACTTATAATTTTTCCAAAATCGTAGAGAGTTTAGGACTTAGTTTTATAAAAGCTTTGATGACCCTTGTAGCATTTATTCCGATTTTATGGAGTTTAAGTGATGTTGTGAGTAAAGCTTTATTTGCAAATTTAAGCGAAAATTCTTCTTTTTATTTTTTAAAAAACATTGATGGTTTGCTTGTTTATATTGCACTTTTGATTTCTTTAGGAGGCTTGGTTGTGTCATGGTTTGTAGGTATTAAGCTTCCTGGACTTGAATATAACAATCAAAAAGCTGAAGCAGCTTTTAGAAAAGAGCTTGTTTATGCTGAGGATAATCGCAAAGAATATGCTAAAAATGAGACTATGATAGAGCTTTTTACAGGGCTTAAATTTAACTATAAAAGACTTTTTTTACATTATGGATATTTTAATATTTGGCTCATTTTATTTGAGCAAATGATAGTTATAGTGCCATTTTTAATCATGGCACCAGGGCTTTTTGCTGGAGCTATAGGACTTGGTATTGTAATGCAGATTAACAATGCTTTTGATCAAGTACGAAGCTCTTTTAGTGTTTTTATCACAAACTGGACAACTATCACTCAACTTAGAAGCATATATAAGCGTTTAAAAGAATTTGAGAAAAATATTTCTTATAAGTCTTAGCTTTTATCTTAATAAGATACAAGAAAAAATTCAAATATTAAATTTACTTTTAATTGTGTATAATAAGGTTTAATAATATTTTATTTCTTAAGGAGCTTCATTGGACCCCAGTCAGGTTTTGGATTTAAACCAAACTTCTACAGCATCTTTTGATGCAGGATATTCTATACTTATGGTTGTTGTTGCACTTGCTCTAGTGTTTTTAAATGGTTTTTTTGTTTTGTCTGAATTTAGTATTGTTAAAGTACGTCGTTCCAAGCTTGAAGAGATGGTAAAAGAAAAAAAAGCTGGTGCCAAGAAAGCTTTGGAGGTTACTTCAAGACTCGATACTTATCTTAGTGCTTGTCAATTAGGAATCACTTTAAGTTCTCTAGCTCTTGGTTGGATAGGT
Organism: Campylobacter sp. BCW_6871; assembly: GCF_001762325.1. Taxonomy (NCBI): domain Bacteria; kingdom Pseudomonadati; phylum Campylobacterota; class Epsilonproteobacteria; order Campylobacterales; family Campylobacteraceae; genus Campylobacter; species Campylobacter sp. BCW_6871. The sequence goes on from NZ_MJWQ01000040.1 coordinate 28,195, forward strand.
GAACCTGCTATTGCAAAAATGCTAGAAATTCCGCTTATTAATCTTGGTTTTAGCACTGTTATTATCCATACTATAGCTTTTATTATTGCTTTTAGCATTATTACTCTTTTACATGTGGTTTTAGGAGAACTTGTGCCAAAAAGTATAGCTATTGCAGTTGCGGATAAAGCAGTTTTATTTATAGCTAGACCGCTTCATTGGTTTTGGATACTCTTTTTGCCTTGTATTAAAATTTTCGATTTTTTAGCAGCTATAAGTTTGAAACTTTTTGGAATAAAACCTGCTAAAGAAAGCGAGCTAACTCATAGCGAAGAAGAAATTAAAATCATAGCAAGTGAGAGTCAAAAAGGTGGAGTTTTAGATGAATTTGAAACAGAGATCATACGCAATGCTGTTGATTTTTCAGATACTGTTGCTAAAGAGATTATGACTCCTAGAAAAGATATGATTTGTCTAAATAAACAAAAAAGTTACGAAGAAAATATGCAAATCATTTGTGAACATAAACATACTCGCTTTCCTTATATTGACGGTTCTAAAGATACTATTTTAGGGATGATACACATACGAGATATAATACAAAATGAATTAAGCCATAAAAGTCAAAATTTAGATACTTTTGTTAAACCTTTGATTTTGGTTCCTGAAAATATCAGCATTTCAAAAGTACTTGTAATGATGAATAAAGAACGCTCTCATACTGCATTAGTAGTTGATGAGTATGGTGGAACTGCTGGAATTTTAACCATGGAAGATATCATGGAAGAAATTATTGGCGAAATTAAAAGCGAGCATGAAGAAGACAGCTATAAAAAACTTGCCGAAAATATCTATGAATTTCAAGGACGATGCGATATAGAAACTGTTGAAGAAATGCTTGTAATAAACTATGATGAGGATTTAGAACAAGTTACTATAGGTGGATATGTATTTAATCTTTTAGGACGCTTGCCTATAGTAGGAGATCGCATTGAAGATGAACTTTGTTACTATGAAGTTAAAAAAATGGATGGGAATTCTATAGAGCGTGTTAAGGTAGTTAAAAAAACAAATAAAGATGAAGAATAAGCCTCTTTAGGCTTATTTCTTTTTGTAAATTTGGTTTTTAATTTCAATACACTCAAAACCTTTTTTATCTAGTGTAACTACGCGTAAATATCCACCATCATCTATTTTACCCTCGCATAAAAATACTCTTTTGGCTATTTTCATAGGAAGTTTTTCTTTATTTCTGTGTCCAAAGATTTGATAAAGATTGTCCGAGGTGAAATTACAAAATTGATTTGCCACTTTTTGACTGTCTTCATATCCACCTACACCATAAATAAAATCATGGCTTGGTATAAAACTTATTTTTTCAGGTTTGGAGGGTATAAAATTTACTCCTCCATGTGAACAAAATATGAATTTATTTTGGAATTTGTAGTATAAACATTCTTTTAGATGAGGATAGAGTTTTCTAGCATCTCTTGGAGTAAGTTTTTCTTTTCTAAAATCCTTTAAAGTATTTTCATTAAATTCTTTGGAATTTGACAATTCTCCATTAGCCCATTTTATAAGATGTCTTTCGTGATTTCCTTCTAATAAGCATACATTTTCTTTTTCGCAAATTTTTAAAAGAAATTTTATTACTTTGCCATTTTCTATACCTCTGTTGATATAATCTCCCAAAAATATATAAAATTCATCTTCTTTGATTGTTTTAATGTATTCTTTTAAAACACTATAACAACCTTGTAAATCTCCTATATGATGAATTTTTTTATATTTACTTAAATTTGGCATTTGGTAAAGACATTTTTTCCAATCGCTCGAGTCTAAAATTGGGTATTTTTTTGGATTTTTTTTGAGCAAATCTTGAGTTTTTTCCAAAAGAGCATAAGGGATGATATATCCATTTTTTTTAGCTTCTAAAAGATTTTTTTCTTGACATTGTTTTAAAGAGCTATCAAAAACAATAACATACATTTTATAGCGATATTGTTTAGCTAAGTCTTTGTAAATTTTTAATGTTTCATTGTAAGCGTTTATGATGCAAAACTCACCTTTTTGCATACGCATTTCTAGAAGTTTGAGTAAAATTTTACTCAAATCTTCATCATTTTTAACATTTAAAATTTTATATTCACTGACTATATTTTTAACGCTTCCTGATAAAAGACGCAAAGCATTTAAATCAAGTGTATAATTTTGAAGTTTATTATTTTTGATAAATTCTTCTTGTCCTGCGTAATAATTCCCTCTTAAAACAAGTAAGATTCGCACATTCTTTGCCTAGATTTTCTTTAAAAATTCAGTTTTTAAAACAATAACGCCAAATTTATCTACTCTAGCCTCAATTTCATTTTCTTTAGAAGTGAACTTAATATTTTTTATAGTAGTTCCACGTTTTAAAGTTGTACTTGCACCTTTAACCTTAAGATCTTTTATTACACTCACGCTATCACCTGCGTTAAGTTCTGTTCCATTAGCGTCTTTAGCCATTTTTTTCCTTTCTTTGATTTAAAATATTTAAAATTTGCACCACTAAAGCAAAAGCCATAGCAGTATAAATATATGCCTTATCAATATGAATATCAAAACTTTCAGCAACTAAAACTACGCCTATTAGCACCAAAAAAGCTAAGGCTAAAATTTTAATGCTTGGATATTTTTCAACAAAATCTGCTATAGGTTTAGAAGCAAAAAGCATCACAGCTACTGCGATAATAACAGCGATAATCATGATGGTTACATCTTGAGCAATTCCTACTGCGGTAATAACACTATCAAGTGAAAATACTATATCAATCACAGCAATTTCAGCTACAACTATCCAAAGTTTATTGCTTGCTTTAAAATGACTTTGGCTTTCTTCTTGATGAGAAATTTGCTCTTTAATTTCTTTAATAGACTTTACAATCAAGAAAAGCCCACCTAGTAAAAGAACTAGATCTCTACCTGAAATTTCATTGCCCAATACACTAAACAAAGGTGTTACAAGTTTCATCACCCAAAAAAGAGATAAAAGAAGTAAAATTCTTGTAATCATTGCAAAAGCTAAACCTAAGATACGTCCTTTATCACGATGTTCAGGGGGTAGTTTACTTACTAAAATAGCTAAAAAAATGATATTATCTATCCCTAGTACAATTTCAAGAGCACTTAAAGTAGCTAAAGTAATCCAAGCATCAATACTAAATATCCATTCAAACATAAATTTCCTTGAAAATTTTAAAATTTTTTTTAAAGCGACATTTTATAGTTTTAAAGCAAATACCTTTAATTCTTTAAGAAAAAATTTCAATCACACTTAAGGGTAAAATTTCATGTTCTAGGCTATGAATTTTTTCTTCAAATTCTTCAAAACTCAAATTTCTTTTTTCAAAAGCTTTTTGAGCTATAATCATCCCACCATCAAGTTCTTCATTGACCCAATGCACACTCACGCCAGCCACTTTCATATCACTTTCATAGCTTTCTTTAATCGCATGTGCTCCTTTAAAAAGTGGCAATAAAGAAGGATGAAGGTTGATCGCTTTAATATTTTTTGTAAAAACAGGACTTAAAATTCTCATAAAACCTGCTAATACAGTAAGATTTGCTCCACTTTCTTTGATTTTTTGTACTAAAATCGTATCAAATTCTTCACGAGTATTATAAGCCTTATGATCAACAATCACAGTATCAAGACCAAATTTTTTTGCCCTTTGTATACCAAAAGCATCTTTTTTATTGCAAAGGCAAAGTACTACTTCATAGGTATTTTCTCCTATAGTTTTTTTATGAAGTTTTTCTAAAATATTTTCTAAATTACTTCCATTTCCACTAAAAAGTACAGCTAATTTTACAAGCATTTTAATCCTTTGATAAGTTTTAAAGCATCAAAGCTATTTTTATTAAATTTATATTTCTTTGCAACAAGTCCATGGGCTAAAGTAGCATTTTTTGCTGCTTCTAAAGCACTAAAACCAAAACCTAAATGCGCAGCAATCATTCCACTTAAAACATCTCCACTCCCACCTTTAGCTAAGGCTTGATTTCCTAAATTTACAACAAATAATTTTTCTTTTTGTACAATAATAGGATTTGCTCCTTTTAAAACAAGAACACAATCATAATTTTGTGAAAATTTTCTAGCGTAGAAAAAGCGATTTTTTTGCAATGTTTCTATATTTAAATCCTCATCAAAGCATATTTTATAAAGTCTTATAAATTCTTTTGGATGAGGGGTTATAACAACATCTTTTCTGTTTAAATACCAAAGCAAAGCTTCACTTAAAAAGCAGTTTGCATCCAAGATCAAAGGAGTGTTTTGCAAAATTTCATCTTTTAGAAAATCCAAATTTTCAAGCCCCATACCTAAAGCAATAGCACTTGCATTATTTTCAATTTTTTCTTTTAACATCAAAAGAGGCGAGAAGCTTTTTTGTGCTACTAAAGAAACAAGACCTGCTCCAAAATTTAAGGCTCCAAGTCCTGCTAAAGTTCCAGCGCTTGCATTGGCAACTATATAAATATGGCCAAAATTTCCTTTATTAGCGTTGATTTTTCTATCTATAGTTTTTAAATCTTTTTTTTTAAGCAAAAAAGCTTGAGAATTAGGGTAAAATTTCTTAGAGCTAATGCCTAAATTGGCTATTTTAATCCTTCCTACAAATTCCTTAGCAAAATCTTCAAGTAAAATTTCCTTTAAGGCTCCCATGCAAAGTGTAATATTAGCTTTAAAACAAGGATAAAATCCCAAATTTGTAGGCATATCACAAGCTATTTTTAAAGCCTTGCTTTGATTAGCTTTTTGAATTATTAAACTTGTTTTTTCATCTAAGCAACGATTTAAGCCTGTGCCTAAAATACAATCAATGATAATATGAAATTTTTTAAAATCAGGTTCTTTTTTACAAAATTTAAAAGCATAATTTTGTAAAATTTGCTCTTGTTTTTTAAAAAGCGTATTTTCTTTAAAGCCTACTTTATAAGCTTTAGCGTGTTTTAAATTTCTTAAAGCCACCAAGCCATCTGAAGCGTTGTTACCCCCGCCTAATAAAAAAAGTATTTTTACTTTTTTAATCTTGCGTTGAATGCAGATTTTTTTAGCTTCTTTTTTAATTAGTTTGGCTAAATTTAATCCCGCATTTTCCATTAAAATAAGCTCATCTAAGCCTTTATTTATAGCATTTTGTTCTAAAATGTTTATATTATCAATAATAGCTTTCATAATCTTTTTTCACCAAAAAATATATATTTTTTTCTCTTTCTTCTTCAAATTTTTTCATTTTAGGTAAAAATTTCTGGATCAAAGCACGAAAATTCTTAAAACCATAATTTTGCGGATGAAAATCCGAGTATTTGCGGTTCATATTAGTGCGTATTAGTGCGTATTCGGCACGCCCCTTTTCATCGATGAGCTGTTCGGTGATATTGATTAAAGCTCTTAAATAATCCTTACTTAAAATATCTTCTTTTTTACTCTCATCTTTATCTAAATAAAAAAATTCACTAAAGGCATTTACATAGGATTTTATAGATTTTTCAAGCCCCATTCCTATAACCTGTTTTTTATTTTCTCTTAATTTTTGAATGAGTGAAGTATAATCGCTATCGCTTGAAACAATAACAAAAATATCTATGTTTTTTTCATAAAATATGGACATGATTTCAGTGATTAAATACATATCGCTTGAGTTTTTGTTGGCTGCAAAATTAAATTGTTGCATAGCAATTAAAGAATATTCAGCAATTTGCTCTCTCCAACCTTGTATATTTTTTTGAGTCCAATCTCCATAAATGCGTTTAATGATAACCTCTCCATAATCTGAAGCGATATCAAAAATACTTTTAGCGTATTTTGCAGGGATATTTTCTGCATCTATAAAGATAGCTATACTTTTATTTTCCATTTTAATTCCTTGCTCTAAAGCTTAAAGCTTCTAAAATATGGGTTTTGTTAATATTAAGACTTTGTTCTAAATCCGCTATACTTCTTGAAACTTTTAAAATTTTATTGAGTGATCGCAAAGAAAGATTATAACGTGAAATTGCTAAATCTAGTGTATCTTTGGCATCTTTTTCCAATACACAAAAACGACTTAAATCTTCATCTTTTAATTTCCCATTAAATTCTTTTTGCCCCCGTTTTTTACCAAAAATAAAAGCTTGTAAAATTTTTTCACTCATTTCTTTAGAACTTATACTCGTTTTATCATCCTTACTAATCTCATCCATAGCTACATAAAGATCAATCCTATCCATAATAGGAGCTGAAATGTGATTTTTGTATTTTTTAATCTCATTTTCACTACAAACACAAGAAAGATTTTTAGAAAATAAATTTCCGCAAGGACAAGGATTTTGAGCGGCTATAAAGCTAAATTTTGTTTCATAAGTGATTTTAGAATTTACTCTTGAAATATGAATTTTATAATCCTCTAAAGGTTCTCTTAAACTCTCTATGATTTGCTTGTTAAAATGTGGAAATTCATCAAAAAACAATACTCCACCATTTGCAAGTGCGACTTCTCCAATTCTAGCATTTTTTGTTCCTCCGCCAAAAATACTTGCTCTTGTAGAAGTATGATGAGGATGACGAAAAGCACGAATTTTAGTAAATTCACAATCTTTTGAATCTAAAGACATATAAGCATTTTGCATTAAAATTTCACTTAAACTTTGAGGAGGCATGATATAAACAAGACGTTTAGCACACATACTTTTACCACTTCCTGGACTTCCTTCAAATAAGATATTATGCATACCTAAAGCAGCTATCATACAAGCTCTTTTAGCTTTTTCTTGCCCTTTGATGTCTTTAAAATCAAGTTTAAAATCCATATTTTGTAAAAAAATTTCATTTTCTATTTGCAAAGGGTTTGTAAATAAAGGATGATTGTGCGAGAAGTGAAAATTTTCATAATTTTTTTCTTTAAAAAACTCTATTGCTTCATTTAAATTTTCAAGTCCATAAACCTCTAAATTCGGTATCATGGAAGCTTTTTGTGCTATACTTTTTGGAACAACGATTTTAGCTTTTTTAATTTTAGCAGAAAGAAACAAAAGCAAAGAAAAAAGCTCATTTGTGCTTTTAATACTTCCATCAAGTCCTAATTCTCCTACTACAAAAAAGTCATCTAATTCTTCATTTTGTAAAAGGATTAATAAAGCAATGGCCAAATCAAAATGAGATCCCTTTTTTGGGATGCCTGAAGGACTAAGATTGATAGTAATTTTTTTAGCAGGAAAAGCAAAATCACAACTTAAAAGCATGGCTTTGATGCGTTCGACACTTTCCTTAATCGCTACACTTGCAAGTCCTACTATGCTTAAATTTGGCAAACCTCTTGTAAAAGTGGATTCTACCTCTATAATGTCTAAGCCTTCATGAAAGCTTATGCACTTTAGTTTTTTCATTTCTCTTTTTTATGATTTTTCTTCTTTTTCTTAAATTCTTTATCGAATTTTTGACGCTTAGCAAAAGAAATTTTTTCTATAAATAAATGTCCATTCAAATGATCATTTTCGTGTTGAATAGCCACAGCTAAAAAACCTTTTGCTTCAAGTTCTTTAAATTCTCCAAAGCGATCTTGATATTTAAGTAAGATATGATTATAGCGTTTTACTTCTTCGAAAAAATCTGGCACACTCAAACACCCTTCGGTACAAGTGATCATTTCTTCATCTAAAGGAATAATTTCAGGATTAATAATCTCTAGCAAATCTTCTTTTTTTTGTTCATCATTTTCATCAAAAATATTCACAAGTAAAGCACGCAAAGGAATATCCACTTGAATAGCTGCTAAACCTACTCCATTACTTGCTATCATAGTTTCATACATATCATCAAGCAAGGTGTGAAGTTCTGTATCAAATTTATTTACAATTTCAGAGTTTAAAAAAAGTCTAGGATTAGGATAAGTGATAATTTTTCTAACCATTAAAAAACCTTTGTTTTAAATGATCTCCAAAGAAATCATTTAAAACTTTTTTCCAAAACCTTATCAATCAGTCCATATTCTTTAGCTTCTTGTGCTGACATGAAAAAATCTCTTTCTGTATCTTTTGCTATTTTTGTAACTTTTTGCTTAGTATTTTTTGCCAAAATATCATTAAGTATAGTTTTAAGTCTTAAAATTTCTTTAGCTTGAATTTCAATATCTGTGGCTTGACCTCTAGCTCCACCTAAAGGTTGATGAATCATAATGCGTGAATTAGGCAAAGCAAAACGTTTTCCTTCTGCGCCACAACTAAGCAAAAATGCTCCCATAGAAGCAGCTTGTCCTATGCAAATCGTACAAACATCAGGTTTGATATAGTTCATAGTATCATAAATACTAAAACCACTTGTAATGACACCGCCTGGAGAATTGATATAAAGATAAATATCTTTTGTAGGATCTTCAGCTTCTAAAAAAAGAAGTTGTGCTACGATAGAAGCAGCAAGTTCATCATGAATTTCGCCACTTAGCATAATAATTCTATCTTTTAAAAGGCGTGAATAAATGTCATAACTTCTTTCACCACGACTGGATTTTTCAATAACATAAGGAATAAACATTATTTATCTTCTTTCTCTTTTTTGCTCGCTTTTTCCGATTTTTCTGTTTTTGGCATAAAAATATCATTAAAAAGTTTTTCTTCAATTAAAGCCATTTTCACAGCAGGTAAAGCTCCTTGTTTTTTATAGTTTTCTAAATGCTCTTTTGGATTCATACCATAGCGATATGCTTCAAAATAAATCGCTTGAATCAATTCTTGATCATTTACTTCAATCTTACGCAATTTTGCAAGCTCATCAATAATAAAAGTAAGTTTTACACTTTTTTGCGCTTCTTCTTTAAAAGAATCACGTTTTTCTTGATATTTTTCTTTACTTGCTTTAAGCTCTTCAATTTCTTTTTCGCTAAAAGTATTAAAAGCTGCACGCATTTGCATATCAGTTTCTTGTTCTACTATGCCTTTAGGTAAATCAAAATTATATTTTTCAATCAAAGCATCTGCAAATTTACCTTTTAATTCGTCATTTACAAGTTTAAAAAGCTTTTCGTTTTTGATTTGCTCTTTTAATTTTTCATCTAAAACTTCAACACTAGTTTTTTCTTCTCCTGGTAAAAGTTTTTTAAGCATTTCTTCATCAAGTTCTGGAATTTTAAGCTCTTGAATTTCATGTAGTTTTACTTTAAATACGGCATCTTTACCCGCTAAATGCGCTGCACCGTATTCTTTAGGGAAAGTTACTTTGATATCTTTTTCTTCACCTATTTTCATTCCTACCATACCATCTTCAAAACCTGGAATAAATTGCTTAGAACCAATTTCTAAAACATAATTTTCAGCTTTACCACCTTCAAAAGCTTTATCATCTACAAAACCTTCAAAATCAAATTTTGCAAAATCACCTTCTTTTAAAGCTCTTTTTGTTTTTATAGCTTCAGGAGTAGCAAAACGCTTTAAAAGTTCATCTTTTTTCTCATCAATTTCTTTTTTACCTACTTTTGGAGTTTGGTATTCAGGAATGAGTTTTTCATAACCCTCAAGTTTGATTTCAGGTTTAAAAGAAAGTATTAACTCAGCAATAATTTCTCCATCTTTACGATCAAATTTTTCAAAATATGGCTCACCTACAAGCTCTTTACTTTCTTTTTTAAGTTCTTGTAAAGCACTATTTACAGCAGATTTAAAAAGATTTTGTTCCGCGTCTTGAGTGAGTTCTCTTTCATATCTTTTAAGTACAGCACTTACAGGAACTTTTCCTGGTCTAAACCCATCCATTTTTACACTTTTAGAAGCTTTTTTTGCTAAATTTTCTACTTCACTTTTGATCATTCCTGAAGGAATTTTTACACTAGCAGTCGCATTAACAGAATCTAGTTGCTTTGCCTTTACTTCCATAGTTTTTTTCCTTATAAAATAAAATTTGCTTTCAATCATAGCAAATTTTTCCTTATTACTTGCATAAAATTTTAAAGTAATTTATGATAAAATTGCAATATTACATTATTATTAAAATAATAAAAATATTTTTGGAGAAAAATTTGCAAAAAAAATTTGAAGATTGTGTTAAAACTATGCTTGAAATTATAGGAGAAAATCCAAATCGTGAAGGACTGATTAAAACACCAAATCGTGTTTTTAAAGCTTATGAATTTCTTGCTAGTGGTTATACGCAAAATGTCAAAGATATTTTAAATAATGCTTTATTTGAAAGCTCTAATAATGAAATGGTTTTGGTGCGTGATATAGAATTTTACAGTCTTTGCGAACATCATCTTTTACCTTTTTTTGGGCGTGCTCATGTAGCCTATATCCCTAATAAAAAAGTAGTAGGTTTAAGCAAAATTCCACGCCTTGTAGAAGTGTTTGCAAGAAGACTTCAAATTCAAGAACAACTTACCGAACAAATCGCACAAGCTTTAATGGAAAATGTCGATGCAAAAGGTGTGGGTGTAGTCATAGAAGCAAGACATATGTGTGTTGAAATGCGTGGAGTACAAAAAGCTAATTCCACCACTACAACTTCAGCTTTGCGTGGAATTTTCTTGAAAAATGAAAAAACTAGAGAGGAATTTTTTTCTCTCATAAACTCTGCTAAACAGGTAAGATTTTAATGAATCTTGAAAAACTACGTTCCAAACTTGGTAAAGAAAATTTAAGTGCTATTTTTGGAGAGATTACAAAAATTTCTGCTACAAGTATAGAAATTCGTGGGCTTAAAACAGGGGTTGGAGATATAGTGAAGTTAGTTTCCAATGAAAATGAAAATTTAAACACTCTAGCTATGGTCGTAGAAATCAAAGAACAATTTAGCTATTTAAGCCCATTTTCTTTTATAGAAGGTTTTAAGATAGGCGATCGTGCTTTCATAAGTGATGCAGGTATGCAAATAGGCGTTAGCGATGAACTTTTAGGCAGAGTAGTAGATCCTTTTATGCGTCCAAAAGATGGTAAAGGAGCTATAGAAGTAAGTAAATATATGCCTATAATGCGTGCACCTATTGATGCGATGAAAAGAGGGCTTATAGAAGAAGTTTTTCCCGTGGGTGTTAAAACCATAGACGCACTTTTAACTTGTGGTGTAGGGCAAAAACTTGGTATTTTTGCAGGAAGCGGGGTAGGAAAATCCACTCTTATGGGAATGATAGTTAAAAATTCCAAAGCTCCTATAAAGGTAGTGGCACTCATAGGAGAAAGGGGGCGTGAAATTCCTGAATTTATACAAAAAAATTTAGGCGGAAAGCTCGATGATACAGTGATTATTGTTGCTACAAGTGATGATAGTGCTTTGATGCGTAAATACGGTGCTTTTTGTGCAATGAGTGTGGCAGAATACTTTAAAGAACAAGGTAAAGATGTACTTTTTATCATGGATAGTGTAACGCGTTTTGCTATGGCGCAAAGAGAAATAGGACTAGCTCTTGGAGAACCTCCTACAACCAAAGGTTATCCACCAAGTGTTTTAAGTCTTTTGCCTCAACTCATGGAAAGAACGGGTAAAGAAGAAGGTAAAGGCACTATAACAGCCTTTTTTACCGTTTTGGTAGATGGAGATGATATGAGCGATCCAATTGCTGATCAAAGTCGTTCTATCTTAGATGGACACATTGTTTTAAGTCGTGAATTAACAGACTTTGGAATTTATCCTCCTATTAATATACAAAACTCTGCTTCAAGGGTGATGAGTGACATTATAAGTCCTGAACATAAACTTTGGGCAAGAAAATTTAAGCGTTTAAACTCGCTTTTAAAAGAAAATGAAGTATTGCTTCGCATCGGTGCCTATCAAAAAGGAAGTGATAAAGAACTTGATGAAGCTATTTCTAAAAAAGAATTTATGCAAAAATTCTTAGGGCAAAATCCTGAAGAAAGCTTCGAATTTAATCAAACTTTAGAGCTTTTAAGTCAAATTGATACACCAAATACTCCTTTGCCACCAGCTCAAAATATAAATGTAGGAAGTGCAAGTGCAACCTTGCCTAATCCTAATTTAAAATAAAATTATTTAATAAAATAATCCCCATCAAAACTGATTAAAGAATATTTCCTTTCATTGCCTATGCTTTGGGTTAATTCTTCTATGCTTAAAAAACTTAGCGTATCAGCTTCTACATATTCACGCACTTCTTCAGTATTTTTATTTGCGCTGATAAGTTCTTCAAAAGTTGGAGTATCTATGCCATAAGTATCAGGAAATTTGATCTCAGGACAAGCTATGGCAAGATGGATTTTGCTCGCTCCTGCAGCACGAAGTAAAGAAATTATTTTTTTAGAAGTAGTGCCACGCACCAAGCTATCATCAATGACTACAATTTCTTTGCCTTCTAAAACTTTACGCATAGGGTTAAGCTTTAGTTTTACTTTTAAATTTCTAAGCTCTTGAGTTGGCTCTATAAAGGTTCTTCCTACATAATGATTTCTTACTATTGCCATTTCAAGAGGAATTTGTAAATATTGCGCAAAACCTATAGCTGCACTTACTCCACTATCTGGCACAGGCACGACAAAGTCTGCTTTATAAACAAATTTTTTAGCTAAAGCTTCGCCCATTTTTTTACGCACTTCATACACGCTTTTGCCTTCTACTATGCTATCAGGTCTAGCAAAATAAATGTATTCAAAAGCACAAATTCTAGGAGTTTGAGAAAAAAGTTCTATACTTTCAAATTTATCATTTCCTTGAGTAAAAATAAGCATTTCCCCTGGTTTAACATCACGAATAAATTCAGCCTCTATAAGATCAAAAGCACAAGTTTCACTAGCAACTATATAGCCTCCATCTTTTAAACGTCCTAAAGATAAAGGACGTACTCCATGAGGATCTCTTACAACATAAAGTTTATCTTTGCTTGCTAAAACAAAACAATAAGCCCCTATACATTCTTTTAAACTCTCAATAAATCTATCTTTTAAGCTTTCTTGCTTACTTCTTGCGATAAGATGGACAACATTTTCTGTATCCATATTGGTTTGAAAAATAGCCCCATCTTGAATAAGTCTTGATCTTACTTCTTCTTTATTAACTAAATTTCCATTATGCGCTAAAGCAATATCACCTAAAACCGAAGTAGCTGCTATGGGCTGAGCGTCATTTAAACTTGAATTTCCTGCTGTAGAATAGCGATTATGCCCTATAGCGATTTCACCTTCTAAAGTTTTTAGATTATCAGGATTAAAAATTTGACTCACTTCACCTTTAGCTTTAATAGTCTTAATATTTTTACCATTGCTTACACTAATACCACTTGCCTCTTGCCCACGGTGTTGCATAGCAAAAAGTGCATAATACGCATAAGTGCTAGCATTTTTTGAATTGATAACTCCTACAACTGCACACATTTTAAATTCCTAAAAAATCATTGATTGAATACATTTTTGCTTCTTGCTTACTAAGCCAAATAGCGATTTTAATCGCACCTTTAGCAAAAGTCGCCCTTGAAGTAGCGGTATGATTAAGTTCTAAAAATTCCCCATCTTCATAAAAACCTACTGTATGACGTCCTACTATATCGCCACCCCTTAAACTCATCACGGCAATCTCATCTTTGCTTCTTTCACCTATAATGCCATCTCTTCCACTTACTCTTACTTTTTCAAGTTCTAAATTTCTAGCTTTTGCTATACTTTGGGCTAAAGTCATAGCCGTACCACTTGGTGCATCTTTTTTATGGCGATGATGCATTTCTAAAATTTCTATATCAAAATTTCTTAGCATTTGACTGGCTTTACTAGCAAGATAGTTTAAAACTGCAACACCTAAAGACATATTGGTCGCATAAAAAATCGGCATCACTTCACTAGCACTTTGCATCAAATGTAAAATTTTCTCATCAAGTCCTGTTGTACCTATTACCAAAGGTTTAGGCATAGTTCTTGCATAATTTAAAAGCTCATGAGTTCCACTTGGGGAAGAAAAATCAATAATCACATCGCTTTTTTCAAAAAGCTCTTCTAAATTTCCACCCTTATTATAAAGTATCGAAATTTGTGCTTGCGTTTCGCTTTTTAAACATTCTTCAATCTGTTTTCCCATGCGTCCTTTAGCGCCATAAATTCCTATTTTAATCATCTTTTTCCTTGAAAATAAAATATTGATTTTAGCATTTATTTTGTAAATTTTAAATAATAAAATTAAGCTTTATAATTTTTTAATTTATATAAATTATCTAACAATTTTGCTTCTTCTCCTAAGCCCTTGCTATGATAAAATTTTAAATTTTTACTAAGATATTTTTGCTCTACCCAGCCACCAAAATCATGTGGATAAAGATAGTTTTGTTTTTCTTGATGATTGTTGTTAAGATAATTAGGTATTTCTAAAGCTTCATTATTTTTTACATAGTTTAAAGCTTCATTGATAGCTTTGTAGCTTGCATTAGATTTGATTGTGCTTGCTAAATAAACTACGCATTGGGCTAGGATAATTCTTGCTTCAGGATAACCTATATTTTTAACAGCCTCTAGAGTCGAAACCGCTAAATTTAAAGCATTTGGATCGGCATTTCCGACATCTTCACTTGAAAAAATCACCAAACGCCTAGCGATAAAATCCGCACTTTCTCCTGCATCAATAAGTCTTGCAAGATAATAAATAGCTGCATCAACGTCACTTCCGCGTAAACTTTTTATCATTGCACTTGCTAAAATATAATGTGTATCTTTTGAGCTAACACCTTCACTATTTATGGTGTTGCGAAGTTTTTTAAGATTTTCAAGACTGATATGTTTTTCATCTAAAACCAAGACAAATTCAAGCAAATTTAGCATAGCTCTTGCATCAGCACTTTTAAGTAGAAAATCTTTAGCTTCTTTATCAATACTAAATTTCATTTTTTCTTGTACACGCAAAAGTAAAGTTTCAAGTTCCTTTACCCCTAAAGATTTAAATTCGAAAAGCATGGAACGACTTCTTATGCCAGAACTTAAAACAAAATAGGGATTTTCAGTGCTTGCGCCGATTAAAATTAAACGGTAATTTTCCATAGGAATTAAAAGCATTTCTTGTTGGGTTTTGCTAAGGCGGTGAATTTCATCAATAAAAATTAAAGGCTTATAAAGACTATTTTTATAATTATCTAAAATTTTTCTTAGTTCTTCGAGTTTAAAATTTCCTCCATCAAATTCATAAAAATCTAAGCCAAATTCTTTGGCTACAACTCTAGCAAAAGTTGTTTTTCCAGAACCTGCTGTTCCAAAAAAAATACTATGAGGAAGTTTTTGTAAAGCAGTAAATTTTTTGAAAATTTCTATAAGCTCATATTGTCCTAAAATATCATCAAAATTTTCAGGGCGAAAGGTTAAAGCTAGGCTCATTAATTTAAATCCATATTTGAAAATTCACTACCATTAATTTTTAGCTGAGGATTGGCTAAGCTATCATAAGATAAATTTAGAAAAAAGTTATTATTTTCTTTTAAAAAATATTGATTTAAACCTCCATAATCCTTTGTCCAAGGAAAAATTTCATCTGGCTCATCTGAACTGATAACTTGTAATTTTGCTTGATAAGAGTTGTTAATATTTAAATTGCCTTGTAGACTGATATTTTGTTTATTTTTTTCAAGAATTAAATTTTGTATTTTTAGATCAAGATTTTTTTGAATAAAATGAGAGATATTGAAATTTGAGTTAAGAAATTTATTTATGGTTATGTTAAATTTTGTTTTGTCAAAATTCAAATTCTGACCCAATAAAGATTTAAGATCAATATTAATTTCATTGGATTTTCCTTGTATGTTTAAGTTTATTGCTGAATTTTCTTCATTAAAATTTACTTGGTTTTTGCTATAAAAAGAATTGATTTTATTGTTATCTAGCACAAGATAATCAAAGTTGATCTCTTGTTGGCTATCGCTAAATAAATTTAACTCATAAAATTGTACAGGATTGTTAAAAAATTGTTCGTAATTTAAATTTTGCAATACAAATTTAGTATAAAATTGAGAAAAATCAATCATATCAAAATGTATTTTAATGTTTTTAATTTCTAAATTTTTATTCATTAAAGCTTCAATATATCCGCCGTTTATGATGGTATCTCCACCTTCATTGCTTAAATTTATATCTTTAATATTTAGAAATATTTTAGAGTTGTTATCGTGTAATTTAAGAGTAAAAGTTCCTAATTTATTGTTTTTTAATGCTTCATCTAAAAAATCAAAAGGATTTGTAAAATTTCCTTTTATAATTTTATTTAAGAAAAAATAATTATTAAATTTAAGGTTGATTTTGGTTGAAAGCTGTGTATGAGAGTGATTTAAAGTAAAACTTCCTTTAGAAGTTAAAAAACCTTTTTTGAAGTAAATATCTGTAATTGTATAATCAGGATTGCTGTTTTTAATAAATTTATTAAATAAAAGTTCGTTAGTGTATCCTATATAAAATATATGAATAATAAAACCTAATATAAAACAAAAAACAATAAAAATCCATTTTTTCATTATTTGCCTTAGATGAAAATATAAGTGTTATTTTATAAATTGCTTGTTAAAAAAGAGTTTAAATTTTTATTTAAGAGTGATGAAGTAGTTTAGTAAAGAATGATTTTTATAAATCCCTTGTTAAGGGATTTATATTAATAAGCTTTTTTATAACATTGAATTTCAATTTTTCTAGCTACTGGAATAGCCTGAGTATTTGGCGTAGCAGGTGTTCCATAAGAAATTTTACTTTCTAAAAAATTTCCAACCTTTAAATCTTTAAAAGTTCCATCTTTATCTGTTCCAAAAATACCACAATCATCCATTTCTATTTCGGTATTTGGTAGAACTTTTATAGCCATTTGTCCGCCATAAATCGAGTCAATAAGCAAGGTTTTATTGTTATCATAAATTTGTGCAATAGTACCTTCAAGTTTTAGACTATCTGCAAAAAGCATTGAGCTAGCTAAAAGTGCTGATGCAAATAAAATACTTTTTTTCATAATTATTTCTCCTTCAATGTAAAGTGATAACATTATAAACTTTTTAAGTGAAGTGAATGTGAAGTTAAAATTTTGACTTTTTAGTTTTGATAATATTATGCAACTTATTATATTTTGACTATCGTTACTTCTAGTTGTAAATTTAAAAGAGTGAATACTTTATCAAAAATAATTAAAAATTATTTTTTTATTCTTGTTTAAAATGGTTACATTAAAAAATATATTTTTTCCAAAAAGCTATAAATTTAAACACATATAAGTTGGACTTAAAATATCCTATTTTATTATCGAATAAAAATGATACAAAAGGATAGGATATGGAAATTTTTTTAGCTTTATTGGGTTTTTTCTCATTAGGATTGATAGTTTGGCTTTTGCTAAAAGATTATACTACTCCAGCATTAGCTTTTATAAGTGTAAGTATTAGTGTAGCTTGTATTTTACTTATTCTTGAACAACTTGGTTTTGGCGTGGGTGCAGCTTTAGGGGTTAAAGGAGGTGTTTTTGATATTAAAACATTGGTTGCTTTTATTAAAGATGGAGTCAAAAGCGTAACGGATACGGCAGCTTTGTTTGTTTTTTCTATACTCTTTTTTAGTGTTTTAAATGCAAGTGGTTTTTTTACTAAAATTTTAAATGCATTTTTATCAAAAATGAAAGCTAATGTATATCAAGTTTGCATTCTTACTGTTTTTATTGCTGCTGCTGTGCATTTAGATGGTTCAGGTGCTTCTACTTTTCTTATTGTAATACCTGCATTATTACCTATTTATGAGCGTTTAGGTATAAGAAAGACTTCAATGTTATTGATTATTACTTCGGCTATGGGGGTTATGAATGTTATTCCTTGGGGTGGTCCTACTTTAAGAGCGGCTACTAATATAGGAATGGATGCAAATTTGCTTTGGCACCATATTATACCTATTCAGATTGTAGGTTTGGTATTATCCCTTCTTTTGGCAATTTGGATTGCTAAGATAGAAATAAAAAGAGGTGCAGGCGCAGGTAACTTGTCTGGAATAAATTTAAATATAGAAAAAAGCGAACACCATAATGAAAAATGGTTTTGGTTAAATTTACTTGTAGCTATTGGGGTTATTGGGCTTTTAATTAGTGGTATTTTTCCTAGTTATATTTGCTTTATGATAGGACTTGCAATAATTTTACCGCTTAATTATCCTAATTTAAAAATAGCTAAAAAAGTTTTAGATCGTGCAAGTGCTGGTGCAATGCTTATGTATATTACTTTAATTGGTGCTGGGATATTAATAGGCGTATTTGATAAAAGTGGTATTATGGAGAAAATGGGTGTTTTGATTTTAAATTTTGTTCCAGATTATTTAGGTGCTTATATTCCTTTGATGGTAGGGGTATTGGCTGTTCCAATGGCAATTATTTTTTGTACAGATTCTTATTTTTATGGAGTGATGCCTATAGTTTTGAGTGTAACTAAGGCTTTTGGCGCTGAACCTTTGACTATAGCTATTATCATGGTGATAGCAAGAAATTGTGCGACATTTATTTCTCCTGTTGTGCCTGCAACTTTGCTAGGTTGTGGTTTAGCAGAGGTTAATATTAAAGATCATATCAAAAGAAGCTTTTTTTATATATGGGGTATAAGTATTATTTGCTTGATTTTTGCTGAGGTAGCTGGGATAATATAATTAAAATAAAAGAACTTTTGATTTTTCAATGATTGGTTCATTGTTTTATGATATTTTTGAGTCAAAAATTTATAAAAATATAAGCGTTTTTTTGTATTATTTTATTTTGCTTTAGAGAAAAATTATAAATTTAAACTTATAAGAATATTTTTTAAGTTGAAAGTAAATTTTAAAACGGAGAAATGATGTACAAAAAACAAAATTTACCAGAACTTACCTTAAGGGGTTTGATTTTGGGAAGCATTTTAACTATTATTTTTACAGCTTCAAATGTATATTTGGGGTTAAAAGTGGGACTTACTTTTTCATCATCAATTCCAGCTGTGGTCATCTCCATGGCGGTTTTGAGTCTTTTTAAGACTTCAAATATTTTAGAAAATAATATGGTTCAAACTCAAGCTTCAGCAGCAGGAACTTTATCATCAGTTATTTTTGTTATCCCAGGGCTTTTTATGTGTGGGTATTGGAGTGAATTTCCACTTTGGCAAACTTTTATGATATGTCTTTGTGGTGGCGGACTTGGAGTGCTTTTTACTATACCATTAAGAAGGGCTATGGTAGTTGAAAGTAAACTTGCTTATCCTGAAGGTAGAGCCGCAGCTGAAATTTTAAAAGTAGCCAATAAAGATCAGAGTAATAAAAAAGGAAAACAAGGCATTAAAGAAATAGCATTAGGCTCTTTTATAGCTGCTATTTTTAGTTTATTAAGCAATGGTTTTAAACTCGCTGCAAGTGAGAGTAGTTTTGCTTTTATTTGGAATAAAATGGCTTTTGGTTTTTCTATGGGATATTCTTTGGCACTTTTAGGAGCAGGTTATTTAGTTGGTTTAGCAGGTGCTATAGCTCTTTTTGTAGGTATGTTTTTAGCTTGGGGTATTTTTACTCCCTATCTTTCAAATTTTGAATTCGATAGTGCAAAAAATGCCGTAGATTTAGCTTCTAGTGTATGGAGTTCTAAAGTAAGGCTTATAGGAACAGGAGCTATTGCTATAGCAGCGTTTTGGACTTTAATAGAACTTTTAAAACCCGTTATTGAAGGTATTAAAGAAATTGTTAAAAATGTTAAAATTACTAATCAAGAAAAAAATGAAAGAACAAATATAGATCTTTCTTTAAAAAGTATTTTTATACTTTTTGTTTTAATGGTTGTGGGTTTATTTATTACTTTTTATAGTTTTGTTGAAGATGCTAACTTAAGTATTTATTATCAAATGCTATTTTCATTTGTTGGAACTTTAGTTTCTGTTTTAATAGGTTTTTTTGTTGCAGCAGCTTGCGGATATATGGCAGGACTTGTAGGATCTTCTTCTAGTCCTATTTCTGGAATCGGACTTATTGGTGTTATTATTTCTTCTATTGTTTTTTTGGTTTTAGGTGTGGAACTTTTTCAAGATCCTATGCTTTCTAAATTTGCAGTAGCATTAGCTATTTTTACTACTAGTGTTATTTTGGCTACAGCTGCTATTTCGAATGATAATTTACAAGATTTAAAGACAGGACATTTAGTTGGAGCTACTCCTTGGAAGCAACAAGTTGCTTTACTTGTAGGCTGTGTTTTTGGTGCTTTGGCTATAGTTCCTGTTTTAAATTTGCTTTATCAAGCCTATGGTTTTGTTGGGGCAATGCCAAGAGAAGGTATGGATGCTTCATCGGCTTTAGCAGCACCGCAAGCGAATTTAATGAGTACTATCGCTCAAGGAATTTTTCATCACAATATAGAGTGGGGTTATATGGCTTTTGGTGTATTTGTAGGAATTTTAATGATTATTATAGATAAAATTTTAAGAAGAACACAGAAGATGTCTTTGCCACCTTTAGCCGTTGGAATAGGTATTTACCTTCCACCTGCTGTAAATATACCTTTAGTTATAGGCGGAATTTTAAAATATATTGTAATGCAATACTTAACTAAAAAATATACAAAAAATTCTCATAAAGAAGAAAAACTTGCAAGTTGTGAGCAAAGAGGCACGCTTTTTGCTTCAGGGCTTATAGTGGGTGAAAGTATTTTTGGGGTAATTATCGCAGGAATTACTGTATTTTCAGTAAGCATGGGTGGTAGTGAAAATCCTTTAGCTTTAAATTTAACAAATTTTCATGATAGCGAGCTTTTAGCACTTATCTTTTTTGTGGGAGTTGTATTATATTTCATTAAGCGTATTGTTAAAAAAGATGCTTAATTTTTGGGGTTAAAACTCCATTTAATCCATTCTGATATAATTTTTCTTTTGCAATTATCATTCAAGGATTAAAATGGAAAATTTATATGCTTTAATACTTGGAATTATAGAAGGTCTGACTGAGTTTTTACCTATTTCTTCAACAGGACATATGATTTTAGGTACGACTATTTTAGGTATCGATATAGATGAGTTTTGGAAAAGCTTTTTGATTATCATCCAGCTTGGTTCTATTTTGGCGGTCATTTTTGTATTTTGGCGTAAATTGTTTCAAGGGCTTGATATTTGGTTAAAACTTGCAGTTGGATTTTTTCCTACCGGAGTTATAGGGCTTTTTGTGGCAAAATACTTAAATGCTTTATTTAATGGTTGGGTTGTGGTTGGAATGCTCATTTTTGGCGGTGTTGTGTTTATTCTTATAGAACTTGCACATAAAAATAAACAATATTGTATCAATTCTTTAGAAGAAATAAGTTTTAAACAAGCTTTTTGCATAGGTATTTTTCAATCTTTAGCCATGATTCCTGGTACTTCAAGAAGTGGAGCAAGTATTATTGGTGGACTTTTGCTAGAATTTAATAGAAAAGTTGCGGCTGAGTTTAGTTTTTTGCTTGCCATTCCAACGATGATTATCGCTACAGCTTATAGCATTTATAAAGAGCCTGAGCTTCTTGGCAATGCAAATTCTTTAATTCCTTTAGGCATAGGTTTTATCACTGCTTTTATTGTTGCAGTTTTAGTTATAAAATTTTTCTTAAAATTTATTTCTAAATTCGACTTTATCCCTTTTGGAATTTATCGTATTATTTTAGGATTTGTTTTCTTTTATTTGTATTATAGTGGGATTTTAAATGCTGGAAGTGAATTTAAGCTATAAATAAATATTAAATTTATTCTAAGATTTTTTTAAAAATAAGCTGAATTTCAAAAATAATTAAGTCTTAGAAAGTTAAAATTAGAACTTTATAAACACTCACAGGGTAAGTGAGCGACAAAGGGTTAAAAATATGGAAAAAGAAGTTATTGCGTATTTGAACAATGAGACAATAATTGACTCTCAAAGTGTGAAAAATACAAATTTAAAAGAAATTTATTTTGATAATTCTAAAGAAAGTTTAGAGGTAATCCGTCATTCTTGTGCGCATTTAATGGCACAGGCGATTAAGAGTTTGTATCCTGAAGCTAAATTTTTCGTTGGTCCTGTTATAGAAGATGGATTTTATTATGATTTTCGTGTGGAAAGTAAGATTGGCGAAGAAGATTTAGTAAAAATTGAAAAAAAGATGAAAGAACTTGCTGAAGCAAAGATTGAAATTTTAAAATATGAAATCACAAAAAACGAAGCTTTGGCTAAATTTCAAAATGATGATTTAAAACAAGAAGTTTTATTGCGTATTCCTGATGGAGCTGTAAGTATTTATAAACAAGGTGAATTTGAAGATTTGTGTCGTGGTCCTCATGTGCCAAATACGAAATTTTTACGCTTTTTTAAACTCACTCGTGTTGCAGGAGCGTATTTGGGTGGCGATGAAAAAAGAGAAATGCTTACTCGAATTTATGGCACCGCTTTTGCAGATAAGGAAAGTTTAAAAGAGTATTTAACCATTATTGAAGAAGCTAAAAAACGTGATCATAGAAAGCTTGGAACAGAGCTTAAGCTTTTTACTTTTGATGATGAGATCGGAGGAGGTCTTCCTATTTGGTTGAGTAACGGTGCAAGACTTAGATCTAAACTTGAACATATGCTTTATAAGATCCATCGTTTACGTGGTTATGAGCCTGTGCGTGGGCCTGAACTTTTAAAAGCAGATGCATGGAAAATCAGTGGGCATTATGCAAACTATAAAGAAAATATGTATTTTACACAAATTGATGAACAAGAATATGGCATTAAGCCTATGAACTGTGTGGGACATATTAAAATTTATCAAAGTGATGTAAGAAGTTATCGTGATTTGCCTTTGAAATTTTTTGAATACGGCGTGGTACATCGTCATGAAAAAAGTGGCGTTTTGCATGGACTTTTTAGAGTGAGAGAATTCACTCAAGATGATGCACATATTTTTTGTATGCCAAGTCAGATTAAAGAGCAGGTTTTAGAAATTTTAGCTTTTGTGGATAATTTGATGAAATTATTTGATTTTAGCTATGAAATGGAAATTTCAACTAAACCTGAAAAAGCCATAGGTGATGATGAAATTTGGGAAATAGCGACTAAGGCTTTAAAAGAAGCTTTAGATGAACAAGGTTTAAAATACGGTATTGATGAAGGTGGCGGGGCTTTTTATGGGCCAAAGATTGATATTAAAATCACCGATGCTTTAAAAAGAAAGTGGCAATGTGGAACCATACAAGTAGATTTTAACCTGCCAAGTCGTTTTAAACTCGAATATACTGATAGTGATAATGAAAAAAAACAACCTGTAATGTTGCATCGTGCGATTTTAGGTTCTTTTGAAAGATTTATAGGAATTTTAACCGAGCATTGTGCGGGTGAGTTTCCATTTTTTATCGCACCAACCGCAGTGGGTATAGTGCCAATAGGCGAAGCACATATTGCTTACGCAAAAGAAATTCAAAAAGAATTATTAGAGCTTAATATCGATAGCGAGGTGTATGAAAAAAATGAGAGCTTAAGTAAAAAAATTCGTATCGCTGAAAAGCAAAAATTACCTATGATTTTAGTTTTAGGCGATGATGAGGTGGCAAAGCGTAGCGTTGCTTTAAGAGATAGAAGAGCTAAAGAACAAAAAAATCTTAGCTTGGACGAATTTATTAAATTAGTTAAGGAGAAAATGAGTGAGGTACACTTTTGAGTAAAGAAAAAGAAGTATTGCTCAATGAAGAAATAAGAGCGGATGAAATCAGATGTGTTGGCGATGATGGCAAAGTTTATGGTATTATCAGTAGTGATGAAGCTTTAGAAATTGCAAATCGTTTAGGACTTGATCTTGTAATGATAGCTGCAGATGCTAAGCCACCTGTTTGCAAGATCATGGACTATGGTAAATTCCGTTATCAACAAGAGAAAAAACAAAAAGAAGCAAAGAAAAAACAAAAAGTGATTGATATAAAAGAAATCAAACTTTCTGTAAAAATTGCTCAAAATGATATTAATTACAAGGTAAAACATGCTTTAGAATTTTTAGAACAAGGTAAGCATGTGAGATTTCGTGTGTTCTTAAAAGGACGTGAAATGGCAACTCCTGAAGCAGGTGTAGTTTTGCTTGAAAAAATTTGGACTATGATAGAAAATGAAGCTAATCGTGACAAAGAGCCAAATTTTGAAGGTCGTTATGTAAATATGCTTGTAACTCCAAAAAAAGCTTAATCCACTTTTGTGGATAAGGCTTTTAAAGGTTTTAAATTTTGAAAGAAAATCCTTCTTTTTTAAAAGAGCAAATTATAACTTATCTTGGAAATAAAAGAGCACTTTTAAGTTTTTTAAATAAGGGCTTTAAGGTAGCTAAAAAAGAACTTGGTAAAGATAAATTTAGTTTTTGTGATATGTTTAGTGGCTCAGGTATTGTAAGTCGCTTTGCAAAGGCATACTCGAGTTATATTTTAGCTAATGATTTAGAAGATTATTCAAAACTTATCAATAAGTGTTATCTTGCTAATAAAGACAAAGATTTACTCCAAAATCTAAAAAAGTGTTATAAAAATTTAACCCAAAATTTAGATTTTCAAAAAGGTTTTATCAGTGAGCTTTATGCTCCAAAAGATGATGATGATATTAAAAAAAATGAAAGGGTTTTTTATACTTTTAAAAATGCTTTATATCTTGATACTATGAGACAAAGAATTGAAAATGAAATTCCAAAAGAATTAAAGCATTTTTTTATAGCCCCTTTAATTTATGAAGCTAGTGTGCATTCAAATACTAGTGGAGTTTTTAAAGGTTTTTATAAGGGTAAGGATGGTATCGGAAAATTTGGTGGCGAAGGACAAAATGCACTTAAACGCATTAAAGGAGAAATAGAGCTTAAAATGCCTATTTTTTCAAATTTTTCTTGCGAATTTGAAGTGATGCAAAAGGATGCAAGCATGCTTGCAAAAGAACTTGATTTTTTTGATGTGGTTTATCTTGATCCTCCTTACAATCAACATCCTTATAGCTCTAATTACTTTATGTTAAATTTAATCGCAAATTATAAAAAACCTGAAGAAATTTCCAAAATCAGTGGCATTCCAAAAGATTGGAATCGTAGTACTTTTAATAAGTCAAAATTTGCCCAAGACGCTTTATTTGAACTTATTAATGATTTAAAAGCAAGAGTGATTTTACTTTCTTATAATTGCGAAGGTTTTATAAAAAAAGAAATTTTTTTAAAGCGTTTAAGTACTCTTGGAAAATGTCGTATTTTAGAACAAAAATATAATACTTTTAGAGCTTCTCGCAATCTTAAAAATCGTAATATTCATCTTCATGAACAACTTTATATTTTAGTTAAAAATTAAATTCTTGTTGCTAAAATTATTTTTTATTTTGCATGATTAAATTAATTTTATTTTTTCAGATGTTTTGATTTTCGAGCAATAAAGATAAGGTTAAAGAGAATAATAGTTAAAATTTTTAACTTTTTTTGTTTATAATATTTGCTTTTACATTTAAAGGATAAAGATGAAAATAAAAGTTGGGATTTTAGGAGCGAGTGGTTATGCAGGTAATGAGCTTGTACGCATTTTGCTTAATCATCCCAAAGTTGAAATTTCTTATTTAGGTTCGAGTTCTAGCGTGGGACAAAATTATCAAGATCTTTATCCTAATACCCCTTTAAATTTATGTTTTGAAAATAAAAATTTAGATGAACTTGAACTTGATCTTTTGTTTTTGGCTACTCCGCATGAATTTAGCGCTAAGCTTTTAAATGAGAATTTGTTAAAAAAGATGAAAATCATTGATTTAAGTGCAGATTTTCGTCTTAAAAATCCTAAAGATTATGAGCTTTGGTATAAATTCACTCATCCTAATCAAGAGCTTTTGCAAAATGCAGTTTATGGACTTTGCGAGCTTTATAAAGAAGAGATAAAAAAAGCAAGTTTGGTGGCAAATCCAGGTTGCTATACCACTTGTTCTATCTTAAGTCTTTATCCGCTTTTTAAAGAAAAAATCATCGATTTTAACTCAGTTATCATTGATGCAAAAAGTGGAGTAAGCGGAGCAGGAAGAAGTGCAAAGATGGAAAATCTTTTTTGCGAAGTTAATGAAAATATCAAAGCTTATGGTTTGGCTTCGCACCGCCATACTCCCGAAATTGAAGAGCATTTAAGCTATGCGGCCAAAGAGAAAATCACTCTACAATTTACCCCTCATCTTGTACCTATGCAAAGAGGAATTTTAATCAGTGCTTATGCAAATTTAAAAGAGAATTTGCAAGAACAAGATATACGCGATATTTATACAAAATACTATCAAAACAATAAATTCATAAGGCTTTTACCGCCGCAGTCGTTTCCGCAGACTCGGTGGGTTAAATCAAGCAATTTTGCGGATATAAATTTTAGTATAGATCAACGCACAAGGCGTGTTATTGTGCTTGGTGCTATTGATAATTTAATTAAAGGCGCAGCAGGACAAGCTGTTCAAAATATGAATTTAATGTTTGATTTTGATGAAGATGAAGGACTTAAATTCTTTGCAAATTTGTAAAGGATAAAAATGATAATACGAGCTATGCAAAAAAGTGATTATGAAGTCGTTTATAAGCTTTGGTGCGAGATAAAAGGCTTTGGGATAAGAAGCATTGATGATAGCAAAGAAAATATAGAAAATTTTTTAGATAGAAACCCAAATCTTAGCGTTGTAGCAGTGATTGATGAAGAAATTGTAGGAAGTATACTTTGCGGGCATGATGGACGCACAGGGGGATTCTATCATGTATGTGTGCATAAAGATCATAGAAAAAAGGGTATAGCACACGAGATGACAAAATTTTGTCTCGAGGCTTTAAAAGCTCAAAAGATCAATAAAATCGCCTTAATCGCTTTTAAAAACAATGATTTAGGCAATGAGTTTTGGAAACATTATGGTTTTACTTTAAGAGAGGATGCGAATTATTACGATCTTTCTTTAAATGAGTATAATCAAACCAGCTTTAATGTTTAAGGAATGATCATGCAAAAATATTTAGAAAAAGCCAATGTCTTAATCGAAGCTTTACCTTATATACGCAAATTTAATTCTAAGATTATACTTATAAAATACGGTGGATCAGCTATGGAAGATGAAGAGCTAAAGCATTGTGTGATGCAAGATATAGCTCTTTTAAAACTTGTGGGTTTAAAGCCTATCATTGTACATGGCGGGGGAAAAGATATTTCTGCTATGTGTGAAAAATTAGGCGTAAAGAGTGAGTTTAAAAACGGTCTTAGAGTTAGTGATAAAGCCACTACTGAAGTAGCAAGCATGGTTTTAAATCATATCAATAAAAATTTAGTTCATAGTTTGCAAAATTTAGGAGTTAAAGCCATAGGGCTTTGTGGTAAAGATGGTGCACTTTTAGAATGTGTGAAAAAAGATGTAAATTTAGCTTTTGTTGGCACGATACAAAAGGTAAATTCGAAAATTTTAGAAGAGCTTTTAGAAAAAGATTTTTTACCTATCATTGCTCCTATTGGCATGGATGAGGATTTTAATACTTATAATATTAACGCTGATGACGCAGCTTGTGCGATTGCTAAGGCTTTAAGGGCTGAAAAACTTGCTTTTTTAACCGATACTGCAGGGCTTTATGAGGATTTTAATGATAAAAATTCTTTGATTTCTAAAATCAGTCTTGAACAAGCTAAAATTTTAGCTCCTAAAATAGAAGGCGGTATGCATGTAAAATTAAAATCTTGCATTGATGCTTGTGAAAATGGAGTTAAAAAGGTGCATATTTTAGATGGGCGCGTGAAGCATTCTTTGTTGCTTGAGTTTTTTACTGATGAAGGTATAGGCACTTTGGTGGGTTAAAGAATGAAAATGGATTATAAAGAACAAAGTCATATTATCCCTACTTATAAGCGTTTTGATATAGTTTTAGAAAAAGGGCAGGGGGTTTATCTTTTTGATGATAAGGCTAAAAAATATCTTGATTTTTCAAGTGGTATAGGCGTTTGTGCTTTAGGATATAATCATGCTAAATTTAATGCTAAAATCAAAGCTCAAGTGGATAAGCTTTTACATACTAGCAATTTATATTATAATGAAAACATAGCCGCTGCAGCTAAAAATTTAGCCAAAGCTAGTGCTTTAGAGCGTGTTTTTTTTACAAATTCTGGCACAGAAAGTATAGAAGGAGCGATGAAAACAGCTAGAAAATACGCCTTTAACAAAGGTATTAAGGGCGGACAATTTATCGCTTTTAAGCATTCTTTTCATGGGCGTACTTTAGGGGCTTTATCGCTTACTGCTAATGAAAAATATCAAAAGCCTTTTAAACCTTTAATTTCAGGGGTTAAATTTGCAAAATATAATGATATTTTAAGCGTTGAAAAACTAGTAAATGAAAAAACTTGCGCCATTATCTTAGAAAGCGTGCAAGGAGAAGGTGGGATAAATCCTGCAAATAAAGATTTTTACAAAGCCTTAAGAAAGCTTTGCGATGAAAAAGATATATTATTAATCGCTGATGAAATTCAATGTGGCATGGGTAGAAGTGGAAAATTTTTTGCCTATGAGCACGCACAAATTTTGCCTGATATTATGACTTCAGCTAAGGCCTTAGGTTGTGGGCTTAGTGTGGGTGCTTTTGTAATAAATCAAAAAGTAGCAAGCAATTCTTTAGAAGCAGGCGATCATGGTAGCACTTATGGGGGAAATCCTTTGGTTTGCGCAGGAGTGAATGCAGTTTTTGAAATTTTTAAAGAAGAAAAAATTTTAGAAAATGTCAATAAACTCACGCCTTATTTAGAGCAAAGTTTAGATGAGTTGATAAAAGAATTTGATTTTTGTAAAAAACGCAAAGGCTTAGGGTTTATGCAAGGGCTTAGTCTTGATAAAAGTGTAAAAGTGTCCAAGGTCATTCAAAAATGCCAAGAAAATGCACTTTTGCTGATAAGTTGCGGGGAGAATGATTTGAGATTTTTACCTCCTTTGATTTCGCAAAAAGAACATATTGATGAAATGAGTGAAAAGTTAAGAAAGGCTCTAAAGAGTTTTTAATAAATTTTGTAAAAAAAGTTTATTCTTTTCCATCTACTATAGGCACAAATAAACATTCTTCTAAAATTTCTTTTTGTAAATTTGTGCCATTTTTTCTAAGGCGTGTGATGAATTGTTTGCCATTGTGTAAAATAGGAGCGACTAAAATCCCGCCATCGCTTAATTGATCGAGTAAAATTTCAGGAATTTGTGTCGCATAAGCAGAAAATAAAATTCTATCATAAGGAGCATAATTTTTCCAGCCATTTTGTCCATCATCAAATTTTACATTGATATTAAAAAGTTCTAATTCTCTGAAAGTTTGAGCGGCTTTTTTGGCTAAATTTTCTATGCGTTCTATGGTAAAAACACGCCTTATGACTTTGCTTAAAATCGCAGCTTGATAGCCGCTTCCACAACCTATCTCTAAAATACTATCAGCATTTTTAAAATCTAAAGCCATAGTCATTTTAGCTACAGTTAAAGGTGAACTAATCCATTGAGAATTTGCCAAAGGCAAAGCATCAAGGCGATAAGCATGGGCTTTTAAAGGAGAAAAAATTTCACGCGGAATTTGACAAAAAGCATTAAAAAGCTCTTCATTGATAAAAACTTTTTGTGCAATTTCTTCAGCCATATTTTGACATCTTTTTTGTTCAAATGCGTTCATTACTTCTCCTATAAATTTAAATAAAAATTGTAACTAAAAAAGTTGAAATAGAGTTAAACTTAGCTATACTTAAATAAAAAGGAAAAAAATGCTTATAAAATTTAAAAATCATAGTCCCAAACTAGGTCAAAATGTTTTTGTTGCAGAGGGAGCTAAAATCATAGGAGAAATAGAAATAGGAGATGAAAGTAGCATTTGGTTTAATTGTGTTTTAAGAGCTGATGTTAATTTTATAAAAATTGGCAAAAGAACCAATATTCAAGATCTTAGCACGGTGCATGTTTGGCATAGGGAATTTGACGAAAAAGGAAAGTTAAAAGATGCTGGTTTTCCTACAATAATAGGAGATGATGTAACCATAGGACATAATTGCGTTATCCATGCTTGTGTGATAAAAAATCGTGTTTTAATCAGAATGAATGCTGTTGTCATGGATAATGCTTTGATAGAAGAAGATAGCATAGTGGGTGCTGGAAGCGTTGTAACAAAGGGTAAAAAATTTCCGCCACGCTCTTTGATACTTGGAAATCCTGCAAAATTTGTGCGTGAATTAAACGATGAAGAAATAAGCTTTCTAAAACAATCCGCTTTAAATTATGTGGATTTTAAAAACGAGTTTTTAAAAGATCTTCAGTGATATTTTGAAGTTTAGGCGAGAGTTTTACTTCAAATTTCACAAAACGATCAAGATCTAAAAAACTCTCATCGAGTTTTGAGATTTGCTCTTTTGTATAATCTTGAATAGTATTTAAAGATGACTTTTTAAGAAGTCTTTTTTCTTTGTAGACTAATTCTAAAAGTTCTTTGCGTTCTAAATTTTCATCTTGATTTGGGTTTTCGTCAAAAACATAAAGCTCATCAAAAAGGATTTTTTGCGTGTTTTTATCATAAACTCTAAAAAGTTTTTTAAAATGAGGTAGGGTTGATTTTTCGTTATTTTCACTGATTTTTATTTTAGGTTTTATACCTTGATCTTCTAAGGCTGCGAGTTTATAAACACAACTAAAAATAGGATCGCTTGAAGCAGTGATCAATCTTTCGCCTACACCAAAGATATCAATAGGTGCGTTTTGTTCTTTGAGTTTTTTAATGCTCCATTCATCAAGGGCGTTAGAAACTATGATTTTACATTTTTGAAGTCCTGCTTGATCAAGTTCTTGTCTGATTTTCAAACTCAACTCAAATAAATTTCCAGAATCTATTCTCACACCGCCTTCTTGGATACCAAATTCTTTAAAAACTTTAATTGCATTTTTAAGTCCGCTATTTAGACAATCATAAGTATCAATCAAAAAAACAGGATTTTTTGGATAAATTTTCACATAAGCTTTAAAAGCTTCAAGTTCATTTTCAAACATTTGCACCCAAGAATGTGCCATAGTTCCATTGATAGGGATATTATAAATTTTTCCTGCTAAAGTACAAGCACTTCCTATGCAACCTCCTATAAAAGCTGCTCTTGCCCCTTTTAAGGCCGCTTCACTTCCTTGTGCTCTGCGTGAGCCAAATTCTAAAATTTTACTGTTTTTAGCTGCACGCACGATACGATTGGTTTTGGTAGCAATAAGGCTTTGGTGGTTTAAACTTAAAAGTAAAAAAGTTTCTAAAAGCTGTGCTTCTATGGTTGTAGCTTTAATACATAGCAAAGGTTCGTTTGGAAAAATCACTTCTCCTTCACGCATAGCATAAATTTCACCTTTAAATTTAAAGTTAGCTAAAAAATCTAAAAATTCTGTATCAAAAATACCTTGTTTTCTTAAAAATTCTATATCTTCTGCATCAAAACTCAAATTTTCAACAAAGTCTAAAATATCTTCAAGACCTGCAAAAATAGCAAAAGATCCTGAATCTGGAATTTTTCTAAAAAATATATCAAAATAACAAATTTGATCTTTTTTATTGTTTTTGAAATAGCCTTGAGACATTGTAAATTCATAAAAATCACAAAGTAAGGCTAAAGAAGTTTTAGAAGTCATCAAAGCTTATACTACCCTTAGAATAATTCGTTACTTTACTTTCAAAGAAATTGCTCTTTTGATCGTTAAATTTTGAAAAATCATCTACCCATTTAATAGGATGTTTTGCATTGTATAGCTTGTCTAAATTGATTGCGCTTAATCTTTGATCTACAAGATAATGGATATATTCTTCTATGATATCATCAGTAAAGCCCATGATTTGATTTTGAGTGATGTATTTACCCCATTTGATCTCAAGATCTCCAGCTTTTTTAAACATATCATAAATTTTATTGATATTTTCATCATGGAACAAATCAGGTCTTTCTTTGCGTACTGAATTGATCATATTTTGAAATAATAAAAGATGTGTGATTTCATCTCTTTGGATAAAGCGGATCATTTGTGCTGAACCTAGCATTTTTCCTGCACGTGCAAGTGCGTAAATAGCAGTAAAACCACTATAAAAATATACTCCTTCTAAAATTTGATTTGCCACCATAGCCAAAAGAAGTTTATTATCATCTACATCGCCTGCTAATTCTTCATAAATGCTTGAAATAAAGTCATTTTTTTCACGCAAAGTTTCATCATGCTTTTCCATTTCATAAATCAAATCTGTATTATCGCAAATCGCTTCTACCATAACAGCGTAAGATTTTGAATGGTTTGCCTCTTCATAAGCTTGGCGTGCTAAAACCGCATTGATTTCAGGAGCTGTGATATAAGGGTTGATATTATCTGCTAAATTATTGGTTTGAAAACTATCCATAGAAATAAGCTGACTCCAAACTAAATCATACATTCTTTTTTCACCTGTGGTTAAATTACAGCGATAATCAAGTGCATCTTTAGTTGTATCCACTTCTTTTGGAAACCAAGTATTTGCCTCCATTAAATCCCAAAGTTTTAAAGCCCAAGTATATTTTGCCTTAGTGAAATTTAAAATTCCATGTGGGTTACCATCAAAAACTTTACGATCTCCTAGGGTTTCGTTTGAGCTTGGATTGTAAATTCTTTTTCTTTGCATTTTTTAACCTTTCTTTATGCTTTGGTGGCTATACAACTTTGAGTTAAAATATCATGTAAATTTAAACGATCTTTTCTTACAAAACTGACAAATAAACCAAAGAGTAAGCCAAAACTTATAATAAATATCACATATCTTAGTAAAATTCTAAGAAAACTTAGTTTCTTTCCCGTTTTTATATCAATAAGATATAAATCATATGCTTTAAGACCTGGGCTTTGTGCCTTTTTTGTTAAAAAAATAGCTTGAATCAAACCAAATAAAAAAGTACATAAAGTTGTGATAAAATGGTTGTTTAAAAAAGCTTCTTTAGAGCCTAATATAAAATAAAATAAATATAAAATAGGAACATAAATAAGAAAAATATCTATAAGCAAAGCTCTAAATCTTAACCATCTAGAGCTAATTTTTGCTTTAGTTTTCATTTAATTTCCACGACTTCCTGGTTTTATGGCTTTGCTCCCTTTTTTACAAAGCGGACAATTTGTTTCATCATAAATTTCAAATTCAAAATTTCCTAGAGTAAAGAGTGGTAAATTTTCAGGTAATTTCGCATTATCTTTTCTTGGAGATTTTAGATTTTCTACCGCACAAAAACCACGATTTGCTAATGCTGCAAAACCTACAACAATGCCACCTAAACTTTCAATGATTTTTGCACTCTCTAAAGCACTACCACCTGTAGTAATGATATCTTCACAAATTATAAATTTTTCACCCTTTTTTACTTCAAAACCACGTCTTAAAGTCATTTCTTTATTTACTCTTTCAGTGAAGATAAAACGTTTACTACAAGCTCTCGCAAGCTCATAACCTGCTAAAATTCCACCTAAAGCAGGAGAACAAATGCTATCAAATTCTATCTTATAGCTTGCAATAATCTTTGCAAGTTCATCACAAAGTTTTGCTGCTAATTTTGGATCCTCTAAAACTTTTGCACTTTGAAGATAAAATTGCGAATGTTTACCTGAACTTAGTAAAAAATGCCCTTCTAAATAAGCACCACAATCTTTATAAATTTG
This sequence comes from Campylobacter sp. BCW_6871, assembly GCF_001762325.1. NCBI lineage: Bacteria > Pseudomonadati > Campylobacterota > Epsilonproteobacteria > Campylobacterales > Campylobacteraceae > Campylobacter > Campylobacter sp. BCW_6871. The sequence continues at coordinate 61,735 of NZ_MJWQ01000040.1, forward strand.
CTCTAAATTCATCGTTAAACCTTTAAAAGTTCACTTTCTTTGCTTTTTACACTCTCATCAATTTTTGTTGTATAGGTGTCGGTAAGTTTTTGCACTTCATCATAAGCTTTTTTTGCTTCATCTTCGCTTATTGCCTTATCTTTTTCTAGTTTTTTAACTGCATCGTTGGCATCTTTGCGTATATTTCTTATAGAAACTTTTGCCTTTTCACCCATAGCTTTAGCTTGCTTTACGTTTTCTTCTCTTTGCTCTCTAGTCATCGGAGGGAAAAATAATTTTACACTTTCGCCGTCATTGTTTGGATTTACACCGATATTTGCAGCTGCAATAGCACTTTCTATGGTTTTTAGTAAAGGTTTTTCCCAAGGAGTGATGCTAATAGTTGAAGCATCGCTTGCTAAAACAGTTGCTACTTGATTTAAAGGAGTTTGAGTTCCGTAATAATCCACTGTAATATGATCTAAAATATGGGTATTAACTTTTCCAGTTCTTAAAGTGGTGAAGTCTTTTTTTAAGGCTTCTAAAGATTTTTCACTTTGGGTTTTTTGTTTGTTAAAAATTTCACTTAGCATTATCATTTCCTTTAATTATTTACTTGAATTAACATCGCTTGGAAGTTGTGGTGCACTTGGAGCGATAGAATTTGTGTTTGGGGTAGCAGGCACAATAGGAGCGCTTGGAATAGTAGTGTTGTTTTCTACTTTAATTTTCTCTGCTAGAGAGTCCTTGCTAGCTTTATTGTATAAATAACCAAGACCAATAGTATTTGCAATAAGTAAAATTCCCATAATAAAGGTAAATTTTGCTAAAAATCCAGCCGGTCCTTTGGCGCCAAATAAACTTTCATTGCTTCCACTATAAGCTCCAAGTCCTATACTTGAACTTTTTTGAAGTAAAACTGCTATACAAATAACTACAACGATGATAAATTGTAAAATGATTAAAAGAGTGATCATTGAAAATTCCTAAAAGTTAATTTTTAAATGATTATTTTAGCTAAATAAAACTTGAAAAGTTTTGAAACTTGATAAGTTTTTGTGAGAAAAATCCCACAAAAACTTATCTGCTATTGAAGCTTCTTAAGATATTAAGTAAAGATACGAAAAGATTAACAAAATCAAGATAAAGTGCTACTGCACCTTCGATTGGAGTTTCATAATTTCCGCGGATAATATTTTGCGTATCATAAAGAATGTAAAATGAAAATAATATTGCAGCTACTGCTGAAATAGCTAGATTAACTATACTGCTTTGGAAGAAAAGGTTTAGTAAAGATGCTGCTACAATAACGATTAATACTATAAATAAAGCTTTACCCATAACAGTAAAATCTTTTTTTGTATTCATAGCAAATACACTAAGTCCTGCAAAAGCAACCGTTGTTAAAGCAAAAGCTTGAGCGATGATAATTCCTCCAGCTGGTAGAGCTAAAACTGAAATAAGTAAAGGTGTAAGCGTTAAACCTGAGCAGAAAGTAAAACCAAAAAGTAAAACAAGATTTAATGGAGCCTCTCTTTTTTTCCATTGCAAAGCAAATAAAAGTCCGATTTCAACAGCAAAAAGGATCCAAAAAGTTACTTGTGATTGTATAAAAAATGATGCTAAAGCAAAAATTCCTACATATGCACCTACTGTTGCAGCTAATAATGAAGCAGCAAAAAGTTGATAAGTTTGTTTAATAAAAATACTTAATTCGCTTGAGCGTGTATTTTCAAATTCTTTTGATCTTGAGTAGTCTCTATCATAAAGACTCATAAAATTCTCCTTGCAAAATTGTTAGATTTTTTAAAATCTTGAGCGAAATCTAACATATTAGACTAAATAAAAAGTTAATTTATATAATATCTTAATGCTTAAATGAAATCTTTGCTGAAATTTTGTTATAATTTCAAGATTTTAGTTTTAGGTTGGTTTTATGGAAAATCTTATTAGCGGTGCGATTAAGTTTATGCAAGAAGACTTTAAGGAGCATGAAGAACTTTTTGAAAGTCTAAAAAATAAGCAAAATCCCCATACTCTTTTTATAGGTTGTTCTGATTCTAGAGTAATTCCAAATTTGATCACTAATACGGGTCCAGGTGAGCTTTTTGTAATACGAAATATTGCAAATATAGTTCCACCTTATCGCGTTGGAGAAGATTACTTGGCGACAACTTCAGCAATAGAGTATGCTTTAAATTCATTGCATATTAAAAATATCGTCGTTTGTGGCCATAGTAATTGTGGAGGTTGCAATGCTCTTTATTATTCTGATGAAGAGTTAAATAAAATTCCTAACGTAAAAAAATGGCTTACTATGTTAGATCCGATAAAAAAAGATGTGATGATTTTTGCAAGAGACGATTTGGCTATGCGTTCATGGCTTACAGAAAAATTAAATTTAGTAAATTCTTTGCAAAATATACTTACTTATCCAGGCGTGCAAGAAGCTTTAGATGAAGGAAAAATAGAAGTACATGCTTGGTATTATATTATAGAGACAGGTGAAATTTATGAGTATGATTTTAAAGCAAAAATTTTTACTTTAATACAAGATAGGAAAGTTCAATGAAGAAAATTATTTTTAGTTTATGTTTTTTTATTTTATACCTTGGAGCACAAGAATTTAAATTTATTGATGCGAATATTAGTAAAGAAGATGAAGGAATTTATGCTTTAGTTGAAAAATATGTTGATCTTAACAATCAAATTAAAGAATTTAAGAAAAACAATGATGAAAATTCAAGCACTTTTAATGGTATTTTAAGTGAATTTGAAAAAGACAAAAAGACTATTTTAGCAAAAATACCCGATATGATAGTAGGACAAAAGATTAATGAAGAGGCAGTGGCTAGATTTTTAAAAGCAAAAGAAAAATTACTAGATGTTCAAAAAAAGAATATTAATAAGCCTTACATTTATACAGATGCCACTCTTAATCTAGTTTATTTTAACATTGTGGAAAGTTTTTATTCTTCTTTGTTTGAAGTGGAAAAACTTTTTAAAAATACAGCAAGTAGTGAAGATTTAATTGCTACTGTTGATAAGGCAATGGAAAATTTACAAAATTCTTCTAGTGTAAATTTAGATAGTTTTAAAAGCAAAATTACAAATCCAGAAGAATTGGAAAAAATTACCCTAAAAGAAAGATATATTGCTAACGCTCTAGATTCTTATTCTGAAATTCTTAAGTATTTACGATCAAATGCAGATTTGCTTGAAAGTAATTATATTTTTTCACTACTTGAGCTTCAAGTTTGGATAGATCGTATAAATGAGGCAATTGGGGTAAGTTTTGTTAATATCGGAAAAATAGTAATTTCTGCTTTGGTTTTAGTATTTTTTATATCTTTAAGACGTTTTTTTGCAAATATAGTATATTTTTTCCTTGTTCGGCTTTTTTATAGAAATAAAAATGATGTAGATGATATTAAAGTTATTTTTATTGAGAATATTAAAAAACCAGTGAGTTTTTTTCTGATTGTTTATGCTATTTCGATTTGTCTTACTATAGCAACTTATCCTGCACCTTTAAGTATTAATTTGAGTAATTTTTTCCACATAATTTATGCGGTTTTGATTGCATGGCTTATTTTAAAAATGCTTGATGGTTATGGAATGGTACTAGTTTCTAAGCTTGCTCAAAAAAGCGGAAAAAAAGAAGTTGTAAATTTAATTATTAAAATTTTATATTTTGTTATTATTATCATAGCTTTATTATATATCCTTGCTCAGCTTGGTTTTAATATTTCAGCTATTATTGCATCTTTGGGAATTGGTGGTTTAGCTGTTGCTTTAGCAGCGAAAGATATAATTGCAAATTTCTTTGCTTCTATACTTTTACTTTTTGATAATAGTTTTAATCAAGGAGATTGGGTAGAGGTTTCAGGTATAGAAGGAACAGTAGTTGAAATAGGACTTAGAAAAACTACTATTAGAACTTTTGATAATTGTCTCGTATTTTTACCAAATTCAACTATTATGGGAGCTAATATCAAAAATTGGAGTAAAAGACGCATGGGTCGCCATGTTAGAATGTATTTGGGTGTTGGTTATGATGCTACTCCTGAAAAATTAGATCAATGTGTAAAAGATTTGAAAGAATTTTTGGATACAAGTGATTTGGTAGCTCACGATGAGGATAGTGCATTAAAATATGGTGATCATACGACAAAATATCGTCAAAATCTTGTATCTATTAACGATTTAGAAGGCTATAAAAATGCTTGTTATGTGGCTTTAAGCGAATTTGCAGATAGTAGTATTAATATAGAGCTTTATTTTTATACCAAAAAAATAGGCGCAAAAGATTTTAGGGAAGCTAGACAAAGCTTAATGCTTGAGTTTATGCGTATAATCGAAAAAAATGGTTTAACTTTTGCTTTCCCAAGTCGCAGTATTTATATAGAAAATTTACCACCTCTTGATTTGCAAGCAAAAGCTATAAAATAGCAAGATTTTATCTTGCTATTTTTTAAACCGGCATAACGCGTATATTTGGACTTAATTCTTCTTGTAAAATCGTTTCAATAGCATAAAGTGTCGCACCACTTCCACTAGAACAACCACTACAAGCACCAAGATAACGAATATAAACGTCAATTGCTGCACCTTCAGCCTTTTGTATATCAATCACTTCCAAATCTCCACCATCATTATGAAGCATAGGGCGAATTTCAGCATCTAAAACACTTTCAACTGCTTTTAATTGTCCTACTACGGTCATTTCATCAAAAGCCACATCACTTTTCATTGTATTTTTGAGTTTTTCTCTATCCATCTCGGCTCTGGTTTCAGCTAAAATATCTACAAGGTAATAATCTCTTTTTTCATGTCCGCCTGGTTTGATACAGGACTTGCAAAAAGCACCTGCTTTAGTATATTGTGTGATTTCTTCTACACTATGCAAATCATTAAGTTTAATCACTTCTTTAATGGTTCCAAGACTTACTCTAGCGCACTCACAAACTATAATTTGATCTTCAAAATCTTCAGGACTTATACCTTTATAATGAGCTGCTGCTTGTTTGATTACATCATAAGCCATAACCGAACAGTGCATTTTTTGAGGTGGAACAGCTGGAGTTTCTGGATTATCACGCATAGCAAATTCCACATCTAAATTTGTGATTTTTACTGCTTCATCTACAGTTTTTCCTATGCAAAGATCTACCATAGTATCACTACTTGCTATAGCTGTACCACAACCAAAACTTTTAAATTTTGCATCGATAATTTTATCAGTTTTTTCATCTACAAGCCAAAAAAGTCTTACTGCATCGCCGCAACTTTCTGCGCCAAAATCAGCTACGATCAATTTTGCATTGCGTGCTTTAGCATCTTCTTCGCTAAATTCTCCCATATGTTGAGGATTATTCATTCTATCTTGAACTTTTTGTGAATACTCATCCCAAATGGATCCACCAATTAAACTATTTTTTCCCATTTTTCATCCTTATTTGTAATTATTTGGATTATAAGCATAAGTACAAGAAATTGCTCTTAATCTCTGTGTTGCATTTTTAATTTGTTTTGCTGCATAATCAATTTCTTCTTCAGTGTTAAAACGTGACAAAGAAAGTCTTAAAGCTGTATGCGCTAAATCATGCTCCGCACCGATAGCTTCCATAATAGGATTGCTTTCTAAAGCTTCACTTGCACAGGCTGAGCCCGTACTTGCAGCTATACCATTTTTATTTAAATCCCAAAGCATTGCTTCGCCTTCAACACCTTTAATACTTGCTAAGATTGTATTAGGCACACGGTGTTCCTTTTTTCCAACCACTGTTGTATCAGGCAAGGCTAAAATTTGATCTTCTAGTTTATCTCTTAAACGGCGTATATGAGAATCTTCAAAATCAAGCATAGTATTTGCAATACGCAAAGCCTCGCCCATAGCCACTATATAAGGCACATTTAAAGTTCCACTTCTACGACCACCCATGTGTTCTCCACCGTGTAAAAGTGGAGTAAGTTTAAGTCCTTTTTTTATAAAAAGTCCACCCACACCCTTTGGTCCATGAAATTTATGAGCCGAAAATGAAGCAAAATCAACTCCTACTTGAGTTAAATTAACCTTTATTTTACCTACTGCTTGAGTAGCATCTGTATGAAAAAGAGCGCCAAATTCATGTGCAAGTTCCGCCATCGCTTTAATATCAAAAATCATACCTGTTTCATTATTTGCCCACATAACACTTACAAGTGCTGTTTTATCGCTAATCACTTTACGTAAATCTTCTACAGTAGAAACCCCTTCTTCATTTACAGGGAGTTCTATGACTTTTACTCCAAGACTTTTTAAAAAATAAGCAGCAGCAGTAACAGCAGGGTGTTCTACGCTAGAAATAATCACTTCATTGCGTTCCTTATCTAAAATATGATCAAAATACACACCCTTAAGCACCCAGTTAATGCTTTCTGTTGCACAGGATGTTACAACTATATCATCTAAGTCATTTGCTCCAAGCCCTGCATAAAGTTTGTCCAAAGCTTCTCTTAAAGCAGGATGTGTTGTGCTTCCATATTGATGAAGGCTATTTGGATTTCCATACATATCCTTTAAAAAAGGTAGCATCAACTCATAAGCATTAGGATCAAGCATCGTCGTTGCATTGTTATCTAAATATACTTTCACTTTAAAATCCTTAATTTATCCTTAACTTTAATTAGGATATTTTTTATCTTTATTCGAAAACGGATAATAACAAAAATTTATAAAAATTAGGTTAAAAATTATAACAAAAATAAAATGTTAAAGTAAAATTTTAAAGTGAAATATTTTGTGAATTTTATATAGTAAAAATGAGAAATACTATTTCTTAAATTTTTCTTCGTAATACTTTACTATTTTTGAATCTTCTTTGACTGTATGATTAAAGATAAAATCTTGAACAACGAGATCTAGCTTTTCAATCATTATATTTACAAATTTAGCTTCACTGATGATAATTTCTTCAATTTCTAAGATAATTTTTCTGTGAATTCTTGTATGATGGTTGATATAAGGATATTCTATTTCTCTCATAAAGGCTTCTTCATCTGAAAAATGTCTATTGATCATTATCAACAACTCTCTTAAGACAATTTTTAATTCTTTTGTTTCAACATGACGTTGGCTCATTAAAGAGAGTTTTTTAGAAATTTCAAAAAGTTCTTTATGTTGATGATCTAAAAGATCATTATTCATTGAAATAATTTTTTCATTATAAATCATGGTTTTGAGTGCTTTTATATTTATATTTTTTCGGGAGCGAATTATAATGTTATTATACTTAAAATTTTATTAATTACTCATATAAAAATTATTATTATTGGAATATTTATAATTTGTATATTTTTTATAAAAATTATTTTAAATCATCACAGACATATAAGAGTTTAGAATTTTATTTATATTTGCTTGTTTTTGGCGACGATCTAGAAAATTTTCTATAGAGCTAGAACGTAGTTGATTTACTTCTTCTAATCTTTGTGTGTCTTGACCTTGGTTTTGATATTGTTTTTTAATAGTATCAAAATCATTGCGATTTTGATCGATATAAATTTGAAATATTGAGCTTGAATTTGCAAATTCTCTTAAATCCATATCTTTTTGGTAGTTAATATATTGTTGAAAAAATACAGATAGTTTGTCTTGAGTACTTGTTTTTTTATCTATACCATTAACATAAAGATAAAGATCAAAACTCATCTTTTTTTCATTTTCTTTTTTGATGTAATCTTCTATATCCATCTCGCCTTTAAGAATTTTTTGTAAATTTTGATGAGAGCTCAGTTCTAGAGTGATAGGTTTCATAAAAAAATTAAATTCTTTTTCATTTTGGGTTTTTATATCATGGTATATAAAATTCATTAAAAGACCAGATTTTGATACTTCTGCGTTTTTAGTTAAATAAGGTTTTAAAATTTCATTAGAAGAAGTATTCTCTATGGCTTTATTAAAATGAAAATTAGTTATTTTGTTATCTAACATTAAGGTATTTAAATTTGTAATATTGCTTAATGCTAAATCAATTTCTTCTTGATTGTTATAAATTCTTGAAATTTGGCCCAAAAATTCTCCATTATCTGTTGAAAAACCTGATGATAGTTTTGAAATAAAATCGCGACTTAAATAAGCATTATCATCTTGTAAAAATTCTGAATTTATAGATTTTAATGAACTATAATAGCTATTTAAAAGATAAGGTAGATCAATTTTATTATAATTTAAAATTTCATCTTGTTTCGCGAGTTCTTTTGCTATGCTTCTAACGCTTTTAATATTGATATCATAAGATTCTGGTATATTCGCAATTTTATTTAAATCTTTATCAAAAAAACCTTCTTTATTGATTCTAAATCCAAATTCACTAGCATAAGTGGTATTATTAAAAATATAACTTAATTGTTCTAAGCTATTTTCATTTCCTTCTTGTTCTAAAGCTTTGCTATCTTTAATCAAATTTAAAGCAGAGCTATTCTGTAAAGGATTAGATAAGGTTAAATTTTGATACGGATTTGCCGAATTTATAGTCATTTTAAATCTTTCCAAAATATTGCTGATTTTTTTATAAGCAAAAGGTGTGCCAAGTTTTTTAAAAATTAAATTCAGTCAAAAATTAGAAAAAATTTGATAGTATTTAGCTTTTCTTTTAATTTGAAAAATAAAAATTTATCTAAATAAGGAAAGCGTATGCCAAAGATGAAAAGCGTTAAAAGCGCAGTTAAACGCTTCAAAGTAGGTAAAAATAAAATCAAAAGAGGCTCAGCTTTTAGAAGTCATATTTTGACTAAAAAACCTGCAAAAAGAATGCGTGATCTTCGCACAGCTAAATATGTGCATAGCACAAATGTAAAAGCTGTTGAAAAAATGCTAGGAATTTAAGTTTTTGACTAAAAGTCATTCAAACTCCCCTCTGAGATAAAATTTCAAGGGCAAGCTCCAAATTTGGACGCCACTTTATGAAAGGAAATAAAAATGGCAAGAGTAAAAACAGGTGTTGTTAGACGCCGCAGACATAAAAAAGTTTTAAAATTAGCGCGTGGTTTTTATAGTGGACGCCGCAAACATTTTAGAAAAGCAAAAGAACAATTAGAAAGAAGTCTAGTCTATGCTTATCGTGATAGACGCCGCAAAAAAAGAGACTTCCGTCGTCTTTGGATTGTGCGTATCAATGCTGCTTGTAGGCTTAATGATTTAAGTTATTCAAGATTTATCAATGGTCTTAAAAAAGCAGGCATTGAACTTGATAGAAAAATTCTAGCAGATTTAGCTATGAATGATTCTGCTGCTTTTGCAAAAATTGCAGAGGCTGTAAAAAAAGCACTTTAATTTTTTTAGTGTAAGAATTTCAAGATTTTTGATTTCTTGAAATTCTTAATTTTTTAGTATTGATTTAATTTAGCTAGAACATCTTCATAACATTTGAGTTGATTTACATTTTTTTCAAAATCTTTGCCGACATTGCTTCTTTGTTTTAATTTATCTGAAATTTCTTTACCTGAATTTATAAGATTTGAAATGATTTTGGAAAATTCATTGGATTTATCCCTTATAAAATTCATTTCTTGAGTACTAGAATTGGAACTTTTTGCAATGGATTGTATGGTCTGAATAACTAATTTAATGGCTCCTTCCATTTCACCTAGACCCATTTGGGTATTTTCTGAAAGTTTTCTAACTTCATCAGCTACAACTGCAAATCCACGACCAAGTTTTCCAGCTCTAGCAGCTTCTATACCTGCATTTAAAGATAAAAGGCTAGTTTGTTCAGCAATCCCTGAAATAAGATCTAAAATACTATTTAATTGATCTATATTTTTCAAAGAAGATTGCACTTCTTTTTCTAAATTCATTTTTTCTTCACTTTGGTAAAGGTTGTATTCTAGGTAGTTAGTGAAATTGGTAAAACTTTCACTAATGGTTGTAAGACTTCTTCTTATATTTTCAAGTTCTTCAAAAATTTCTTTAAATATACTTGTATTTTTATCAATTTCTGATGTATTTTGTTTGAGTTGATTTAAAATTATTTTATTAATCTCATTTGTCATTTCTAGTTTTTGAGCTCTTATATTAAGATAATAGTATTTAAAATCGCTGTATTTTTGTATGAAAGTTTTTAAATATCTAGGTTTGAAATCATTAAAATTTTCAACTTCATAAAAAAATATTGCCACTAAACTTTTTGCAATTCCCACTCCATAAATTTCCCCAAAACTAGAAAAACCAACTATAGGAAAATCATTAAAATGGATTTGATTTAAATGTTCTTTGTTGTGAAGTCTTCTTAAGATACAATCATTAAAAATTGCTCCTAGTGGTTTTGGTTTATTAAAAGAAAATTTTTCGTAATCTTTTTTTATGGCTTCAATAAAATTTGTTTTTTTAAGCAAGCTTAATTCTTGAGCGCTTTCTATATCACAATAACTAAATAATGTTTTATCTGGGTTGATTTCCATGGGGGAAATAAGATAGTCTTCTCCAATTTTTAAAGCAAAAGTATATTCTTGCATTTTATTTTTAAGTTCTTCAAAAGTACAGTTAAAATAATTGCATAAAGCTTCAACCGCGTTGATGGATTGAAAGGTTTTTTTATCAATAAATTCACGTACCGTCCTATCATATAAGCTTGCGTCAAGTATGGTAAAGGTAATGTTGCTTTGAGGATTGAAATTTTGAGACTTCATTAAATCAAAACGATATTTAGATTTAAATTGGACATGTATGCTTAAAGCTTGATTTTTTAATATTTCTCCATTATAAAATATAAATGTTCCGCTAAAGTCCATATTTCCACTAGATCCACCTCCTACTAAAGCACAAGGATAGGGGTTGTGTTTGTATAAAAGTTCTAAAAGAGAACTTTCGCTTTGACTTAAACCATCATAAATTAAATAATGCAAAGTATTTGTGCAGTGTGCTTCAAAAGGTATATTTATAGATAAAACTTCTTTTTCTATCAGTTTTTTTCTTTCTGTATAATCTTTTATATTGCTAAAAAGCTTGATTTTATTTGTGCAGAGATTTTCTATCATATCTTCGCTAAAAAGCATCAAACTTATTCCTTGGATATTTTGTTTATAAGGGCTGTTTTCAATGTTTGAGTTAGAATCAAGATTGCATAATAAATCAGTAGCACTGCTTAAGATGATATCACATTGTTCATTTATAGAATTTTGAATCTTATTTCCTATGATTGCTAGGTTAAGTTGATACGACACAAAACCTATGATTAACTTTGGCTTGATATTTATTTTTTTAATTTTTCTTCAAGTTCATTTTCTTGAAGAAATAGAGCTTCTAAAACTTTTTTACTCTCTTCTTTTTGCGCTGAGCTTTTATTTTTAAAATTAAAAAACATTGATTAAACTCCGTTAAAATTATTTTAATTTGTTAGTTAATTAAAAATAATATAAAATTTTAGTATTTATAATTTTTATTATATCTTAAAGTAACAAAAAATGTAATAAGTAAATTAAAATTTAGATATAATCATAAATTATAATAATACTAACTTCAAGGATAAATCAAATATGATTGGAGATATGAATGAGCTTTTATTAAAAAGCGTTGAAGTATTGCCACCTTTACCCGATACTGTAAGTAAGTTAAGAAAATATGTGAGCGAGGCTAATTCAAATATAGAAACCATGAAAGTTGCTGAAATCATTTCAACTGATCCATTGATGACGGCTAAGCTTTTGCAATTAGCAAATTCTCCTTATTATGGTTTTACAAGGGAAATTACAACCATAAATCAAGTGATTACTTTATTAGGCGTTGGTAATATCATCAATATAGTTACGGCTGATTCCATTAGAGATAGTTTTAAAATAGATGTTTCACCTTATGGTTTAAATACTCAAAATTTTTTAAAAACTTGCAATGAAGAGGCAACTTTTATTACAAATTGGCTTAATGATGAAGATAAAAAACTTTCTCATCTTTTAGTTCCTTGTGCAATGCTTTTAAGGCTTGGAATTGTTATTTTTTCAAATTTTCTTATACAAAATCATAAGGATAAGGATTTTTTAGCTTTTTTAAATAAAAATGAAAATCTTGCTTTAGCGGAGAATGAATTTTTAGGCGTAGATCATATTTCTTTTTTGGGATTTTTATTACATCGTTGGAATTTTGATGATGTTTTGATTGAAAGCATATGTTTTGTTCGCACTCCTCATGCTGCTCGTGAAGAAGTGAAAAAATCCGCTTATGCTTTAGCAATAACAGATCATCTTTTTGCTCCGCATGATGGTTCTTCTCCATTTAACGTAAAAGCTGCAGTTGCTTTACTTGAAGAGGCAAAAACTCAAGGAATTAATTTTGATTTAAACAATCTTTTATCTAAGCTTCCTAGCAAAGCTAAGGAAAATTTAAACAAAGAAGATTAAAGAGCCTTTTTAAGGCTCTAAATTGTAGTGATGAAAAGTTTAATCTTGCCACCTAATGAATTTTTAGATCACTATATTTTAAACGCTGAATTTCATCGTTTTGCTGGAATTTCAAAAAATGCTTATAAATTTTGGAAAAATGTAGAAATAGGTAGATATCAAGGAACAAGAATTATATTTTTGCATAGAAATTGCATTTTAGAAAAACATCAGCAAGCTTTAAGGCAATGTAGTGGTTTAAATGGTTTTGTATTGGCAAGTGCTTTTTGTTCTTTTACTGGATTAGCCCCTTCTCATTTAGTGGAAAAAAATAATTCTTCTATTTATAAACTTTTAGAGCTTAAGGAGATTTGCGGGATTAAATTTGTTAATCTAAAAAAATTTTATGATTTTTTAGGGCTAAATTATCATCAGCATATTTATATAGAAAAATGCCATTTTTTTAGCCCAGCTCCTTTTGAAAAGCGTATTAAAATCACTGAGAGTATGTGCGTTGGGTATTATTAAGATATAAATTACAAGCCCTGTAAAAAGACATTGCTTGTAATTTAAAGATGAAAATTTTGTATTTTAATCCATCTCATAAAAATCATCATCATTGTTATCATCATCGTATTCATAATCATCATCATCGTAATTATAATTTTTATGGTGATTTTGTGGATATTCTTCATCTTCGTTTTCATAATCATCATAATTTAAATCTTCTTCATCTTCATAAGCCATTGTTTTCTCCTTAAATAAAAATACAAAGCTTATTTTATCTTAAATTTGTTTGGTTTTGCTATAATTTTTATAATTTTTTTAAAGGTGAATTTATGAAATTAAGTCATTTAGATGAAAAAAATCATCCTAAAATGGTAGATGTAAGCGATAAAAATATTACTTCAAGAATAGCTACAGCTAGTGGTATGATATATATGAGTCAAGAAGCTTTTGATGTAATTAAAAATAATACTGCAAAAAAAGGTCCTGTTCTTCAAACAGCTATTGTTGCGGCTATAATGGGGGCTAAAAAAACAAGTGAAATTATTCCTATGTGCCATCCTTTGATGCTTTCTAAAGTTGAAACTGATATTGTGGAATTTGTTAAAGAATGTGCATTTAAGCTTATTGTAACAGTTAAGTGTGAAGGTAAAACAGGGGTTGAAATGGAAGCTTTAAGTGGGGTTAGTATAGGACTTTTAACTATATATGATATGATCAAGGCTGTAGATAAATCAATGAGGATTACGGATATAGTGCTTGAAAGCAAAGAAGGAGGCAAAAGTGGTAAATTTGTGCGATCTTAAAAAAGAACCTCAGATCAATTATCCTACTTTTTGGGACTATAAGGTGATTTTTGAGGTGCATGTTAAGGCAAGTGAAATTTTTCAAGAAATTTTAGGTCAAAGAGAATATAAATTTGAACATTCGAATTCAAGTGCGAGCGGAAAATATCAAAGTTATTTATTAAATGTTTATGTTGATAGCAAAAAAGATCGTTTGGATATATTTGATAGATTAAAAGCTAAAGCAAAATTTGTACTTTAAGAAAGAAGGAAAAATGAAAAATACTTTAATTATTTTTGAAAATTCTTTATCAAATCTCGGTAAAGATGAAGCAAGAGATTTGCTTGAAGACTTGAGTTTTAATCTTGCATATAAGCAAATTTCACATAATCCTCATGAAACAAAAAAAGTTTTAAATTCTCTTTTGGTTGAATTTTTAACTATTTTAAAAAAACTTGATTTTTGTGACGATGAAAATGTTTCAAAGGTTATTAAGGCTCTAGTAAAAGCAAGTGTTGCAGATGCTCAAAATTCGCTTTATGAGTATATTAGCGAAGCTGAATTATTAAACAAACAGATTGAAAATCAAAAGAATTTGATTAAAAATCAAATCAGTGATAATTTTTTTGATTTTGAGAATATTTTACAAGAATATTCTTTTTGTAATGAATTTAGCGATGGTTTAAATGATGCTATTTTATTTGATATAGAAATGCTTGGAATTTTAAAAGAAACCGCTGAAAGTGCTTTTTTAACCACATTAGAAAAGGCTGAAGATATAGAACTTACAAGTAGCGAAATAGCTAAAAATCTCGTATATAATGCCATTTGTGAAGCTCATTTTGAAAAAGAAAGAATTTTAAAAATTTCAAGTATTATTTTAAATACCGCTTTTGAAATAGCTAATGAATCTATGGCTTATGCAAAAGATCTTTGTTTAGGTGTGATTAAAGGTACAAGAGATGGTATTGTTTTAGCAATGGAAAAATTTAAAGCTTCATTAACTTATGCAAATTTTGAAGAAGATGTTAGTTCAAAAAGTAAAGAACTAATAGGTATAGAAGATGATTTTATTGCTCTTTTAAAAAAAGAGATTCAACTGCAAAATGATCCTTGTAAGAGTATAGTTGAGAATTTGCTAGAACATGAACTTGATAATCTTTTTGCTAAATTTAGACGTCTTGCGAGTGAAAGTAGAGAACAGCTAATACTAGTTTTAAATGATATTAAGAGAAATCCAAAGATTAATGATTTTAACAAACTTACTCAAAGAAAATTAAATCATTTTAAACAAGAAATTTTTGAATTAGAAAAAATTGCTAGTGAAAAATACAAAGATTTAAATTCCAAAAAAGCTAAAAAGCTCGGTGTAAGACTTTGGGAAAAAGCAAAAAAATTTGTTAGAAAATAATATCCCATTTTTTGGGATATTAAATATCTATTTCTATACCTACAGGTGCGTGATCAGAGCCAAAAATATCATCTCTTATGAAAGCGTTTTTAAGCTTATCTTTTAAACCCTTTGAAATGAAAAAATAATCGATCCTCCAGCCTACATTTCTTTCTCTTGCTTTCATTCTATAGCTCCACCACGAGTATTTTTCTTTGATTTCGCCATTAATTTCTCTAAAAGTATCTATAAAACCGAGTTTTAATAAATCATCGATCCAAGCTCTTTCTATAGGTAAAAAACCTGAAGTGTTGGCATTGGCTTTTGGATGGGTAAGATCGATTTCTTTATGAGCGGTATTAACATCACCACAAATGATAATTTCAAACCCATCCTTTAAAAGCTTATCTAAATACACTAAAAAATCTGCATAAAATTTCATCTTAAAATTTAAACGCTCTTCATCTTTTTGACCATTTGGAAAATAGATATTAAAAAGTGCGATATTTTTAAAGCGGTGTTCTAAAACCCTGCCTTCTTCATCATCAAAAAATTCACATTTTTTTACTTCGCTATCAAAATTACAAAGACTCATTACCCCAGAATATCCCGCTCTTTTGGCAGAATTAAAATACATGTGTTTAAAAGGATATTCATAAATTTTTTTAGGAAATTTATCTTCATGTGCTTTGATTTCTTGAAAACCTATAAAATCAATCTTTTCTTGTGCTATCCAATCAAGTGCATTTTTATCACAAATGGCTCTTAAGCCATTGACATTCCATGAAAGTAGTTTCATTTTTTTCCTTAAAATTGTCATTAAAAGTGTAAATCATAACATAAAAAGATTTAAAACTACAATCCATTTAAAAAAATTCAATAAAATTAAAACCTTAAATTTGAAGATGGGATTTATATGCTTAGATTAACTTGGTTTTGGTTTACTTTCTTAAATTCTTTAATGATTGCAATATTAAATTTTAATTTATTTGAGTTTGTGTATGAAAAAAACAATCAAAATTGGTTTATAACTTTTGTTTTTATTGTGGCCTATTTTGCCCTTGTTCACGTGGTTTGCTCTTTACTTTTTATAAAGTTTTTTACTAAATTTTTTTCTATATTATTTATAATATCATCTTTTTTAAGTGTTTATTTCATTAGTTTTTATGGAGTGCTTATAGACTCTGATATGATACAAAATGTTGTTCAAACAGATATTAAAGAAGTAAAAGATTTGTTAAATTTAAAATTGATCTTATTTGTTGTTTTGGCTTTGTTGTTGGCTTTTTATGTTGTTAAAGTAAAAATTGATTATGGTAGTTTTAAATTTCATATAAAAATTAAAATTATCAATATAATATCAGGTTTGATTGTGGTTAGTGTAGTTTTAATCCCTTTAAGCAAAACTTTCTTGCCTTTTTTTAGAAACTATAATGAAATAAGAATGTATAATATTCCTTTTTATCAATTTTATGCCGTATATCGCTATTATGTTCGTTTTGTAAAAGCTAAACCAGAATTTAAAACTATAGCTAATGATGCTTATAGAGAAAACAATCACACTAAAAAACTTTTAGTTTTGGTAGTGGGTGAAACCGCTAGAGCGGCAAATTACTCTTTGGGTGGATATACTAAAAATGATACCAATTTTTATACCAAAAAAGATAATGTAGTCTTTTTTGATAATTTTTCATCATGCGGAACAGCAACAGCGGTAAGTTTACCTTGTATGTTTTCTATATCCAAGCGTAGAGATTATTCGAGTTCAGAATTTCAAGAAAATGCCATGGATATACTTTATAAAACAGGTGTAGATGCTGCATGGTTTGATAATAATTCTGGTGGTTGTAAAGGAGTTTGTGATAGATTAGCTTATAAGCAAAAACTTTCTAGTGACTTGGATGAAAATTTACTCACTCCTTTTAAAGAAAAATTAAATCATTTGAGTGATCAAAATATAATAGTTCTTCATTTGCAAGGTTCTCACGGGCCAACTTATTATAAACGCTATCCAAATGAGTTTAAAAAATTTACTCCAACTTGTGATACCAATGAACTTTCAAAATGTGATAGTAAGGCTTTAATCAATACTTATGACAATACTTTACTTTACACAGACTATCTTTTAAGTGAGATTATAAAACTATTAAAAGAGCAAAAAGATTATGAAAGTTCTTTGTTCTATCTTTCAGATCATGGTGAAAGTTTGGGCGAAAATGATATTTATCTTCATGGTATGCCTTATGCTATAGCGCCAAGTTATCAAACTCATATTCCTGCTATTTTTTGGAGTAATGATGAAAAATTAGTGAATTTAGCTAAAGAACATAAAGGTTTAAAACTTTCTCAAGATAATCTTTTTAGCACTCTTTTAGGATATTTTGATGTAAAAACAAGTGTTTATGAACCAGAATATGATTTATTAAATCCTAAACTTAAGGCAAATCCATGAAGCCTAAATATCATTTTTTAAATAACGCAAGATATGCTTTAGAAGGGATTTTTACTTTATTTAAAAATGAAATGGCGTTTAGAATTGAACTTTGCATTATTATTCCTGCGATAGTTTTTAGTTTTTTCTTAAAAGTTAGTTTTTTGGAACATTTGTTATTGGTAAGTGTTTTAATGCTTATCTTAATTATAGAAGCTTTAAATTCGGCTATTGAAGCTTGTGTTGATTTAGTTACTAATGAATGGCATGAAAAGGCAAAAATCGCTAAAGATTGTGCGAGTGCGGCAGTGTTTTTTAGCGTGCTTTTAGCTCTTTTTGTTTGGGGCTTTATTTTATATAGCATTTACTTATGAAATTTGAAAATTTAATACGAGAAATTTTAGGAAAAAAGCGTTTTGAATTGTTAAAATTTTTATGTGAAAATGCCGATGAAAATGGTTTTATTATGATTAAAATTAGTGAGCTTGAAGAAAAATTACATCAAAGCAAACCCACTATCATTGCTACTTTTAAATTTTTAGAAGAAAAAAAGCTTTTTAAGCGCCTTAAGAATGGATTTTATCAGCTAAATATAGGAGATAAAAATGATACTTAAAAATCCTTTAGATATGCATTTGCATTTAAGAGATAATCAAATGTTAGAACTTATCGCACCTTTTAGTGCAAGAGATTTTTGTGCAGCTGTGATTATGCCAAATTTAATCCCTCCGCTTTGCAATTTAGAAGATCTAAAAGCTTATAAAATGCGTATCATTAAGGCTTGTAAAGATGAAAATTTCACTCCTTTAATGACACTTTTTTTTAAAAATTATGATGAGAAATTTCTTTACAGTACTAAAGATGAAATTTTTGGCATTAAGCTTTATCCAGCAGGAATTACAACAAATTCAAATGGTGGAGTTTCAAGTTTTGATATAGAGTATTTAAAACCTACTTTAGAGGCTATGAGTGATTTAAATATTCCTTTGCTAGTGCATGGTGAAACAAATGATTTTGTAATGGACAGGGAAAGTAATTTTGCTAAAATTTATAAAAAATTAGCCAAACATTTTCCACGACTTAAGATTGTTATGGAGCATATTACCACTAAAACTTTATGTGAACTTTTAAAAGATTATGAAAATTTATATGCGACAATCACTTTACATCATTTAATCATCACTTTAGATGATGTTATCGGAGGTAAAATGAATCCTCATCTTTTTTGTAAGCCTATAGCCAAGCGTTACGAAGATAAAGAAGCCCTTTGCGAACTTGCTTTTAGTGGTTATGAAAAAGTTATGTTTGGAAGTGATAGTGCGCCTCATCCAAAAGATACTAAAGAGTGTTGCGGTTGTGCCGCAGGTGTATTTAGCGCCCCAGTGATTTTACCTGTATTAGTTGAACTTTTTGAAAAACATTCAAATGAAATAAATTTACAAAAATTTATTTC
The DNA here is from genome assembly GCF_001762325.1 of Campylobacter sp. BCW_6871. Lineage (NCBI taxonomy): Bacteria > Pseudomonadati > Campylobacterota > Epsilonproteobacteria > Campylobacterales > Campylobacteraceae > Campylobacter > Campylobacter sp. BCW_6871. The sequence continues at coordinate 80,635 of NZ_MJWQ01000040.1, forward strand.
AGATAATGCTTGTAAAATCCATAATCTTAAATTTGAAAATGACAAAATTATCACTTTAGAAAAACAAGAATGGCAAGTGCCAAATGTTTATGAAGATAAATACAATCAAGTCGTGCCTTATATGGCCGGAGAAATTTTAAAATTTCAATTAAAACATTGATTTCCACCTTTAAGATGGAAAATTTAAGCTTTATTTACAAGAGTATCTCTGATATCTATAACAAGATAGATCACAAAGAAGCTTAAAAATAAAGCAATAAAACTGACTATTAGTGACAATAAACCAGCTAGAAATCCAATACTAAACATCATAAAAAGAGAATAAAGCAAAGCTACAACAAAACTTATTGCTGCAATTGCATCAAGAATCAAGCGTCCAAATTTGATGATTAAATTTTTAACCATTAAAAACTCCTTTAAAATAATCGGTGAAATTGTAATAAATATAAGCTTAATGTTTTTATAAGTTATTTATAATTAAAAGTTTTATTTTAGATTCTATAGTTTCAATAATATCATTTTCAACAAAAGAACTTACAGTTTCTTTAGAAGCTGTGATTTTGTTCATACTTAAATGCCATAGAGCATTTTCTATAGCCTCTTCTTTCGTTCTTTGAACTTTGCGTGTTTCATCAAAAACAATCTTATGAAAAAATATATTTTTTTCTAGCAAATAACTTTCTAAATCTTTTTTACAAAAACCTTTGAATTCGGTATTAAAATATTTAAAAATCGGATCTAAAAAATCACTTTTTCTATAATCAGCCCAACCAAGATAAATTTTTATTTTAGCTAGATTTAAGAAATTTACATAATCTTTTTCATTTTGTAAAGCAGGAGACATGCTTAAAAATGCAAGATCAAATTTAGCATTAGGATTGTTTTGCATCCAAGTTTCAAAGCTCAAATTTTCGCATTTTATATTGTTAAGATTTAGTTTTTTAGCATCTTCTTGTAAAATTTCAAGCATAGCATTTGCACTATCTAGAGCTAAAATTTCTTTAGCTTCTTTAGCTAAGTGTAAAGTCCAAACTCCAGTTCCACATCCTATATCTATAATGCTTTTATTTTGAAAAGAAATCTTTAAATTTTGGAAATATTCAAAAGTTTGCTTTTGTATCGTATTTAAAGTGTTTTGATATCTTGTGTAAGTTTTGGCTTTTTTATCCCATAAATTCATATATTTTCCTTGATAAAATATATAAAATCATAGCATAAATTTTTAAAATTCAAGCCCTTTTTTTGGGCTTGAATGACTAATTAAAACCTCTTCTTCTTAACATCTTCTAAGATATTATTAGCTATATCACTTACTGTACTAGAAATAATAGCTGATTCATTAGCAATTTCAACATTATCTTTAGTAGTTTGATCAATTTGTGCTACGCTATCATTGATTTGAGTAATACCTGCAGTTTGTTCTTTAATACTTTCTGCCATATCATTGATAGATTGAACAAGTAAATTAGTATTAGCTTCTATTTCAGATAAAGACTTTTGAGTTCTCTCAGCTAG
>NZ_MJWQ01000041.1:0-1780 GCF_001762325.1 Campylobacter sp. BCW_6871
CTTTGCTATGTCAAGGCTTCTTGAGTATCCCCTGCTTTTGCAGGGTTTAGAACAATCCCTTTGACTTACCAAACAAGCTTTTAACTAAGCTTATCTCCTTTCTGTTGAATTATTTTATTTTTTAATTTATATTTTTCTTGCTTATGCTAAAAGATAAGATTCAATCATAAATAAAATGTATTAAGAAGTCAAAGAATTTGTTTGGTATAATTGCATTAAGGGTTTTACCACAAGGCTGCAACCCTGTGGCATAATCACACCCTAGAAAGGGGGTGAACTATATGACACGACTCGTACTTATAATTATACTAATTTGTATAATTACTGTCAAGGCTTATTAGCCTTGCCCCTTTTCTTAAGGGGCGAAACTCCCTTGTGGCTTGCACCAAACAAACTTTTAACTAAGCTTCTCTTCTTTCTATTGAATTTCTATATTTTTTTATATTTTTTATTTGAACTAAATAATAAACTTAACAAGATTTAAATTTACCAAATCTACTATCTTTTTACTTCAATCTCACATTCATAATCATATTAGATAAAAAGATACTATCTTTATCAAAGTCTTTTGAGTTATATTCATTTTTTGATTGTATAGTTTGCATTAAAGTTGAAAGATTGTATAAACTTAAACTTTCTAATATATTTATGAGTTCTATTTTGCTTAAAGTATTAAAATCATTTAACAATCTAAGATAATTACTTATAATAGAAGAAGAATTTATATTATGAAATACAATTTTATTTTTTATATCTTTTTTAATAAAAAATTGATTATTTTTTATATAAAAATAATCTTTAAGATGATGATTGCTTAATATTTGATTGTAAAAACTTAAAAGACTTTCTTTGCTGTTTAAGTCTATAAAATTAAGATAAAAATTCTTTTCTTCTAAGGCTAATTTTAAAGCATTAAGATTAGTAAAAGAAGCATTAATATTTTCATTATTTTTTAAAGCATAAACGATATTTTCTTGTTCTTGTTTTTGGGTAATAGCATATTGTAATAAAGGATTTTTATAATGTGTATCGCTATTGATTAAAACATTGATATAAAAAGCTTCTTTGCTTTTTTGAGTTAATTGAAGCAAAGATAAAAGTGTAGAAGGGATATAAAAAGAATCAAGCTTTAAATTTAAATACTTATCATAAGTATTTATATAAGTTAATTCTTGAGTAAAATCCAAAGCTTGTTCTTTTAAATTTAAAAGCATTGTTCCACCTAATCCTAATAAAGCTAGATTTTTGAAATTCTCTAAAGCTTTTCTTTTTTCTAAATTGATTTGAAGTATTTTTTGCATTGTTTTTCCTTTCTTTTGTGGTTCACTCTTTTATATTATGCTCTTTAGCATAAGCTCTTATCTTAGCTCGAAGTTCTTGCGGAAAATTATATCTATAAATAGCAGGAATTCTTGGGTCAAGGAGTTTGTCTAAATATCCTCTTTTATAAATCCATTCTAATCTTTCAGGTGTAAAATAATAAGGGGCATTAGGATAGCCTTGAGGAGGAGTGAGGGCTGCTAATTTGGCGCTTAATACTAGAGTATCTCTATCTAAAGCAGCTTGTTGTTCACTCCAATCATTTGGAGTATCTACATCAAATCTTGTTACCATTCCATTTTCGTATCCATCCATAGCATCATCAAATTTATTTCTACTTTCAGGAGTAGAATCTATATCTCTTGGATCTTTTAATTTGCCTTTTTCAATATCATTATATAAAGCCCAAATGATCCTGCCTTCTTCATCATAGGCAAAATCATATTTATTTAAATCAATC
>NZ_MJWQ01000042.1:0-1921 GCF_001762325.1 Campylobacter sp. BCW_6871
AAACCATCAAAGTTTTTCCTTCTTTAAAATATCCTAACTTAGAAAAATGTCCTGATTATAAACAAGCTTTAAAATATCAATTTCATTTATCTTATATATTAGGTGAAGTTCTAATCAAAACTTTTAAAACTTGGTATAAAGGAAGTATTTTTACATTAGCTAAAAATATAAAAAAAGCCAATAAAGAATTTCAAATATTTAAAAAAACATTTGATCAATTTAAAATATATGATGTAGAAATTCCTAAAGATCTTTTAAGCAATAAATCTTTATTCTTGGAAAAAATTTTACAAATAGAAAAGTTATTAAAAACCCATAAAGACTATAAACCTATTATAGAAAATATCTTTCATAATTTTGATTATTTTATAAAGAATTTTAACCTTATAGAAGAATGGCTATTGTCAAATGATTTTAATGAAAAATACAAAAAAGAAAACCATCTTTACCCATCTTTACTTGATCCTAAAAAACTTAATGATGAAAAAGAAAAAATAAACTATAAAAACATACCAGCTGAACTTGCATGGGAAATGAATTTGCCTTTGCCTGATAATTATGAATTTGTGTTTTTGAGTATTTTTGGGGCTGGAAGTGATGCGATGGATAAATTTTTAAGAGGTTGTAAAATCAGCATGAATGCAAGGGTTAATAATAATTATAATCGCTATTTGGACAGTTATAAACTTTTAACAAATAGTAAAAATTATAATGTTTTAGTTCTTTCTGGCCATAAAGTTATCAATGATACAGATAAATTATTTTGTTTAATCGCTAAAAAAATTCCTTATTTGTGTGTTGTAAGAGATCCTATATCTTTATTAAAACCTTTAGTTAATCATCATCAAAATAATAATCAAATTATAAGAAAAATAGCTTTGGATTTTGATTATAAAAACTATATAGAGAGTGCGATTTTATACCATCAAACATTTGTAAAAAATGGCACTATAGAATACAGCTATGGAAAAGAGCCAAATTTAAATAATTTATTAAGATATTTAGATGGTAATATGAACATATTAAATCATAGAATCGAGTCTCTAAAGCATTCTATCGAAAAAATACATTATATAGATATGGGCGATATCATGCAAGAGTATGCTTTTAATACTTTTAAAAAATTATCTCAAATTTTTCATTTTCCTAAGCCAGAAGACGAGCTTTTATTTAAGGCGAAAGTGTGTCGTAATGATATATTGATTTTATTACCCTTTATATTAACAGTTTTTTTAAAAGATTATGAGATTATTGATAATCAAAATAAAGAAAGTATAGAGATTTTAATTTCAACATATCAAATAAGCACGAATATGATTAATAAGATTAATATTAATCATATAATTTTTAAGGAAAATGCCTATTTTGACAATCTTGTTTGTTTGTGCAATCAGATTGATTATGATATTTTAAAAAGGCATGAAAAAATATTTAATAGGGTAAAAAGATATATTCATGATTTTATTTATACTATGTATCTCCAAGAACAGAATGAAAGAAATAAATTATTCAAAGAAGAAGATATTTTAAACTATTTGAAAAAAAATAAAGATTTGGCATTAAAATTAAAGGGTATACTAGATAAAGATTATATTCATATTAAAAAGCACCGTCCAGACATAGTAGCTTCTTGGAAATACTATCAAGAATTTGAAAAAATGTGTAAGGAGTTGGATTAAAATAAAATTATTATTTTTTTATGATATAATTTTTCTTTTTTAAACACCTAAAGGACCCTCACCATGAAAAACCCAAACTCAGCTATAGAAAGAATAAAAAACCATTTAGCTTATAAATTAGGTAGAGTTATGATTGACTTTAGTCATCAAAGAAATAATTATAAGCATGGGGGGGGGTATATAGCATTATTTAAAAAACTTTATCAAATAAACAAACAACACAAAAAAGAACAAAAAATTTA
>NZ_MJWQ01000043.1:0-2805 GCF_001762325.1 Campylobacter sp. BCW_6871
AAACCACAAAATTACATCTTAATTTTAATAAAATAGAGAATCTAAGGAGATAACCCATGACATATATATTACTTCTTATTATAATTTCTACTATTCTTTCTTATCTTATATTAAAATTTATTTATAAAATCATCTTTAAATCTACAAAAAGCGTTTCAAAGTTTTTAGTCTTTCTTGGAAGTATAGGCTTAATTATCTTTTATTATACTCCTTATTCTTATTATTTAGAGCCTAGTTATTGGCAATTTAGGAATATGTGTAAGTTAAATGAACTTCCTAAAGTATAATAAGATTCTAGGGTATTTTGGATTAAGTTTGGATACATTAGATTGGGAGGAGCTGAATAGAAGAGCTTATAAAATAAGTAAAGAATAGCAATTCTATTTGCAAAATTTTAGAGAATATGCAACATATATAGGAGAAATAAAAAAGACTAGATATGATATAATGGCTATTCTGTATAGCAATAAAAAACTTATCTCTAAAGATAACATTACATCAATAATTTTACTTGATACTTGGAATACAAGACGTTACAATTTAGAGTAAGAATCTGTGGCTAGTTATAATATTGAGTGGATAGAGATAGAAGAATATTGCAGTTTGTACTTCAATACAAAGGAGCAAAAATGGACAATAAAGGATTAATCACTAAATTACGAGACAATGCAGAACTTCCTTGGGCAGCCTATGGATATTTTCATTTAGCTAATGAAAGTTATAAGCCAGAGGAAAATGGTAAGGATTGGAAAAGATTAAAATATTTTAGAGATATTAAAGAAGATACAACCCAATCTGTATTCCCCACCCTAATTGATATTCTCAACATAGAATACAAATATTTTAAAGATGAAAAAACAGGAAAGCTAAAAATGGCTTCTTTGATGATGAGTTATTTAGTGGCGACTTCTCCCCACTCCAAGCTAAACAATTCTTTTCTCGCTATGATTTATTAAAACATTGTCCTAATGCAAATTCAGGTTTTTCTGCTACTTTATTTGGAGAAAAAAGAAAACAAATTGATAGTAAAACAAAAGAAGAAGGCTATACCAGTGAATATGGCTATATCAATTATATTTTAGCCATTAGAGGAACAGAAATGGATTTGTTTGTAGCTGATGCTTCTTTAACCATAGGCTCTATACCTAAAGCCCAATATGATGATATGCTAAACTTTTATGAAACTTGTATTAAGATTATCCACAAATCAAAGAAAAAGATTCTCTTACTATTACAGGACACTCTCTTGGAGGCTGTCTAGCACAACTCTTTGCTTTAAGTATCTGTGATGATAGGAATAGAAACAATATCAAAGCTTTATATACTTGTAATGCACCTGGAGCTAGAAAGATAGCACCTCCTTATGATTATATAGTAAAACTCTTTATATTTCACAGCAAAGAACAACAAGAAAGATTTATAAAAGAAGAAATAGAAAATATAGCAAATAGAGCAAGAGATTTAGGCAAAGATAATATTTTCTTAGAAAGTAAGATACGAGAGATATTACACAAGATAATCCAAGAAAAACAAAGTCAATACTATGGGATAACAATGAGTCTTTCTACTCATACAACAATGATGACACTTGATATTAATGCCATTCCTATCTTAGCAGATATTGCACCATATTATAGACAACTTGCTTATAATTATTGGCAACATTTTAAAGAAGATAGGAGAACACCTCAAAATTTTGAACTTAAAGGAGATGAAAGATATATATACAAACTCTCAATTCAAGATTCTATCTTTCATTGTGAATCAAGTAATAATGAATATAAAAATGAATGGTATATCGGCTCTCCTATATCAAAACTAGGGATTAAGCTAGGATTACATCAAGACAATCAATATAGCGATACAACACTGCTTCATACAATCAATACAAGCTCTGGAGTAACAGGGGAGCACTCCATTATCCCCCTTACCCAAACTCTCTATTTTTATTCCTATCTTTTAGAATTAGATGCTAACTATAACAAAGTCAAAGATAAAAGCCTTAGTGAGTGTATAGAGTATCTTAATCATTTTATGAAAAATATTCAAATTTATACAGAAACTTTTGTGTTAAAAAATAATGCTATTAATAATAAAAATTTCGCTCTTAAAAATGGACCTCTTGGACTTTTTAGAAGTTCTCCAGAAAAAATCAATCATTTTGAATATTTTCTTTCATTAATAGCCACCATAATGCAAGAAACAAATGGTATTTTAGAAGAGCTTGGAGATAATTATTATACAAGTTATAAAACTCCTACCATTAGTCAAACAAAAATCATAGATTTTATTTTAAAGGCACAAGAAAAAGAAAAATACATTTTAATTCTTGATAAAAATGATTTTAATAAATACAGAAAAGATTGTTCCTTTATTAATAATCAAGAAAATTTAGCTCATAAAATTGCCATTGGGGAATTTAGAATTTTTATTGTGGTTTATAAAGATATGAAATGTCTTAAAAATATTAATAATATAACAAAAATATATGGATATAATTCAAAAAGTTATAAAATAAAAGATCAAATTTGGGATGAGCAATATTTAGGTGGAGTTTGTAAAATATCACAAGCTTTGTATTTTAATGGAAAAGCTAAAATAGGTATTATTTAGGAAAATTATGATAGGTAAAGACTTTTTATATTCTATTCATAAAGATAAAAAAAGTATTTATTTGTTTTGTGAAAATAAAAGCATCATTGATTGTCAAAGTATTTATGATGAACTTTATAAATTAGAAGCAACGACAGATTTTACTTTTGAAGAACTTCAAAACTATCAAGCTTATATCTTCCTAAACTCCAC
>NZ_MJWQ01000044.1:0-5647 GCF_001762325.1 Campylobacter sp. BCW_6871
CAAAATACCCTAGAATCTTATTATACTTTAGGAAGTTCATTTAACTTACACATATTCCTAAATTGCCAATAACTAGGCTCTAAATAATAAGAATAAGGAGTATAATAAAAGATAATTAAGCCTATACTTCCAAGAAAGACTAAAAACTTTGAAACGCTTTTTGTAGATTTAAAGATGATTTTATAAATAAATTTTAATATAAGATAAGAAAGAATAGTAGAAATTATAATAAGAAGTAATATATATGTCATGGGTTATCTCCTTAGATTCTCTATTTTATTAAAATTAAGATGTAATTTTGTGGTTTGATAAAGATTAGCTCGCTAGCATCCAAACATAGAAGACAAAAATTGCTCATTAAGATAAATGATTTCATGTATGAATAAATAGTATTATAATTTAGAAAGTAGTTTTGTAATTAAAACCAAGAAAACAAAATATATTTTTAAGATATAACCCCGACTATAATTACGCATTTTAGTCGGGATTTTTTAAGATAATTATAATTAAGCTTTACCTTCTCTCCAATCATCACTTCCGCTAGTTCCAGCAGCAGTATGTTCCCAAACTACTTTTCTATAACTCATTGAAACTTTTAAAAGCTCGGTTTTATCATGATTACTTGACTCTTGTGCATTTGGCATTATTAATTCAATATTTGTAATAATTGCATCTTCCAATTTTGTAGTAAAAAAATGTTCAGATCCGCCACTTGCTGCAGTTCTAAACCAATGAACTTCGACTGTTGGAAGTCTTTCTCCTTTGGTAAGTGCATTATATAACAAAGGCACGGACTTATTCAATGAGCAAGTAAAAGAAAAGGGCTTATGAACTCTTTGTCCAGAAGGTTGCCCACTTTGCTGATCAACGGGTACAGTTACGATATGAGATACCTCTTGCGCCATGATTTCATCTTCATGACCTGATTTATATCTATTGCCAATACTCGCTTCAGTAGATGCACCACTTGAAATCAAACCTTGTGTGGAACCTTCAATTCTTATAAACGCTGGTTCAGCCATAAAAAGAACCTCCTTTAATTTTTTTTAACATTCAAAATTGTATCATTTTAATCTTAATCTATATAAATTTTTGTAAAATATTTGTATATTGATATTAATATTTATTTGTTTTTACTTTAAATAAGGAATAACGATGTTTAAAAAAATATTTGATTTTGTGAAATCAAGATTATTTATAACTGCTTTTTTACTTTGTTGTATTTTTCTTTTTAGTGTTTTATTTTGGTTTTGGGGTCCTTTAATAGCTTTTAACGACATATATATTTTTAGTAGCTCATTTTTAAGATTTAGTATTATCTTGATAATTTGGCTTATTGTTTTTTTATTTTTTTTATTAAAGCCTATTATAAATTTTATATCTTCTTTAAAAAGTGAAAAAAGATTAAAATTTAAAGTCCTAAAAAAAGAAGCTGATGAGTTCATTTACAAATCTAAAAGAAACTTCTTTTTATCTCTTAAAGATGCCAAAGAAACATGGAAGAATGATTTAAAAACAAAAAATTTACCCTTAATTATCATCATAGGAAATGAAGGGGCTGGAAAAAGCACTTTTATCAATTATTCTAGCATCGAATATCCACTTAGCGATAGTTTAGAGTCTTATAAAAAATTCCATAAGTCTACTAGAAATTTTGCACTTTATGTATCAAAAAAAGGTGCTTTGTTAGATACAGAAGGAAACTATTTTTCACAAGAAGAATTTTTTAAGCCTACAAGTAGCGATGAAATACCCGAAGATGATATAGATAAAAATAGAGATTTTTTAATTAAAAAAAATATATGGAAAAAATTCCTTACTTTTCTCAATAAAAATTTTTTTCATAGCAAACTAAATGGAATTATTTTAGTTGTTGATACTGTCCTTTTCTTAAATAATCCTAAGGAGTATTCCAAAAATCTTATTAGATATCTAACAAAAAGAGTAAACGAATGTGAAAAAACTTTGAATTTAAAGTTGCCCATCTATATAGTTTTTTCAAAACTTGACTTGATGGAAGGCATGAAAGAGTATTTTGATATTTTCGATAAAAAAATTTCGGATAAAATTTTAGGATTATCTTTTGATAAAATCTTAAGTGAAGAATTTTTAAATAATGAATTTAAAGAATTAAGTGATTCATTATTATGTTCCTTGATGAGTAAAAACTCCCATATTTATAATATAGAAAATAAAAATAAAAGCTACTTATTTTTAAAACAACTTGATAATTTATTTGCATTAGCAAAGACTTTTATTTTGGAAGTGCAAGAAGAAAATAAGCTTAAAAATAATTCTTATCTTAGAGGAGTTTATTTTGTTAGTGCCTATCAAGAAAATATTCCTAGAAATTTCTTACTCGATGCCATATGTGAGAAATATAACTGCAAAAAAGTATTATCAAAATCCAATATTATACATAATAAACAAAGCTATTTTGTTAAATCACTGCTCGAAGATTTAATTTTTACAGATTATTCTTTAAGCACTATGAAATCTTATTCTAAAAAATTATCTTTTTTAATGATAATTTTAATCATAAGCTTTGGAACATATGCTATATCTTCTTATTTTATAAGTAAAAACAATAAAGAATTCGAAAAAAGCCAAAACACCTTAAGATCTTTACAATTGCTTCTTAAAGATCAAGATTATCAAAATTTAAATATTAAACAAAAAGCTGACTTCTTAATTGAATTGAGAAATATTTTAAATACTTATCCTGAACTTTGGCAAGATAATAATATATTTCAATATTTAAATCTAAATCTCTCATACAAAGGATTTAAAGAAGCTAAACAACTTTATTATAAACTGAATGAAGATGTGTTAAAAAATACTTTATTAAAAGAAATGGAATATACTTTACTTACCGATACAAATAAAGAAAATTTAATCAAAACATTATATATGTATAGATCTTTGTTTGAACAAAAATATTTTAATAAAGAAATACTAAAAATTTGGATTAACGAGAATTGGAATACTTTAAGTAAGTATTCAATCTCTAAAGATGACTTTCTAGAAGGGGTGGATGAGCTTAAACAATTTAATCTTAAATCTTTTACAGAAGATGAAAACAGTATACATACAGGAAAAAGAAAACTTGAGAGTATAAGTAGAACTCAAAGAATTTACATTCTTCTTAATTTTTTAAATAGCGATAAACCTAAAGAAAAATATCTTATAAAAGAGGATTTAGGTTTTGCTGCAAATAGTGTATTTTCAAATAATTCTCAAATAACTTCTATAGATAAAATATATACAAAAGTTGGTATGATGGACTTTTTAAATGATTTAAATCAACAAGTTGACACCGCAATCAATATTGAATCTTGGATGCTAGATAACAATTTTAAAGAAAATAAAAACACTTTGACTATGGGTATTTTAAAATTATACTTAAGTGAATACCAAAATGCTTGGCAAAATCTACTCGCTTCATTGCAACCTGTTAGGTATAATACCAAAGAGGCAATGCTTAATGAGCTTAATATCTTATCAAAAAAAGAAAACCCCTTATATTCTTTGTTAAAAATTGTTAGTTCTAATACAAATTTAAATGATGCAGTTTTACTAACTCAAGCCTACAATTTAGGATTAAATGCTGGGGAAATTAGATCAAATTTTATTGGGGTAAGCAATGCTTTCACACAATATCATAAGCTAGTAAACAAAAATACACTTTTGAGTGTTGGCAATATAGAAGTGGGTAAAGGCACTGATGATGAAAAAATATTAGATATTCTTAATACAAATATTACAAATATATCCAATAAAATTATAGATTTTAGTTCTAATAATAACCAAAGCGCTGAAGAAAAAATTTCATATGCTCTTGGAGGCAATAAAGATGCCAATGATCCTTTTGCTGTATTTCAAATGAACATAAAAAAATTACCTAATGATTTAGAGAGATATTATAGTCAGCTTTCTAATTATTCGTGGAATTTTATAGAAAATCATGGTATTTCTTTATTTAATACCGCTTGGATTAATGAAGTGTATAATCCATTTGTTAATGATATTGCACCATATTATCCTTTTAATGATGAGAGTGTAGCAGATCTTAGTATGGATAGTTTTAAAACATTTTTTGGAAGAAATGGGACATTAAATAGTTTTTATAAAAAATACTTGAACAATGTTTTAGTAAAAAGAAAAAATAACTATTCTGTCAATTCTCAATTTGCTTCAAAATTAAATTTCTCTAAAGAATTTTTAGATTTTATCACCAATGCAGGCAATCTCTCTAGTCTCATACTAAATGGTAATGATAATATAAAAGTTAATTTTACTATTCAAAGCCTTGATTTAAGTGCGGATTTTTCCTTTATAAAGCTTGGCTATGATAATAAAAATATCCAATACGATCATACTCTTAATCAAACCCTACAAATTGTAGCAGAAAAATTCAATAATGGAACAAGTTTAAATTTTACAGCCTATAACTACTCTAATCCTAATTTAAATTATACAAAATCATATAAAGGAGAATGGGCATGGTATAAGTTTATAAAAGATAATAAAAGTAATTCTATATACAGCATTATATTTAACAATAATAAAAACTTATATTTTGACTTTGAAATTATTAACGGTGCTAGTGAATTAAATAATATAGTTTATATTTTAAATAATCTTAAAATAGTAGAAAATATTACAGGGGTAAATAAACAATGATAGAAAAAGAAGAAATAGGAATTACTATTGAGAATTATGACGAATGTATTAGTGGTTCTAAAACATTTGTATTTAACACAAAGGGTGGAACTATAGGAAGCGGTGATGATTGCACTTTTCGTATTCAAGATAAACTAGAACAAATCAAAAATACCCATGCCATAGTATCTTATGAAGAAGGATCTTTTACAATTGCGGCTTTTGAAGATTCTGACATTTATTATAATAAGTCCTTTTCTAGAATGCCAAGTGGCTATGAAATAATAATCAGTATAGGCGATATTTTTAAAATCGGTAATTTAGAATTTAGATTTGTGGATGCAAAAAGCATTGAAGCAAGCATTAAAGAAAATAAAAAATACTTAGAAGATATTGAAAAACGCAATCATTTTGATGAAATTGAAATTAAGCCTAGAGGAAAAACAAGTATAAATTTTGACAAAAATAAAGAGTTGAAAGAGATTTTAGAAAATAATGATTATAAATTTATCGAAGAAGAAAAGGCAGATGATAGCTTTTTAAAAGAAATAATTCAAAAAAATCCAAATTCATTAGAATATGAAAATGTTTTAAAAAGTTTGGTAAAAAATTTAAAAGATATTAAAACAAAACAACAAAACTCTAAATTAAATAATGATTATTCTCCTATCAATATTAAAGATTTTGAAAGTATTATTAATAATATACCCTTAATCAAATCCACAAGATTGATCAATATTTTAGCCCTTAGCCTAATCGCAAAAGAATTATATACTCCAATATTTGAAGAAATGGAAGAAAATATGTTTATTAAATATATTGAAGCTGCCATACAAAATAATATTAAAGAAGATAAGATTCTTTTTGAAAATCTTACCATCAAAGCATTGGAAAAGTATATTAAAGATTTTGAGTGATTTTTACTCTTTGATATTATGCTCTTTAGCATAAGCTAGTATTTTAGCTCGAAGTTCTTGCGGAAAAT